>JAYUCM010000018.1:0-15863 GCA_043740355.1 Acidobacteriota bacterium
CCGGAGATGCGCCACCGCATGCGCAATGCCACGCTGTTCAACAACGAAGCGCGCGCGACGGGCAACTATTCCTACCAGTCCACGCGAATGCGCGGCGAACGCTACATCATGGTGGGCGACGCCTACGCTTTCGTGGACCCGATCTTTTCCAGCGGCGTGCTGCTCGGCATGAACAGCGGCGTTCTGGGCGCCGATGCGGTGGCGGCTTGGCTGCGCAAGAATCCCGCCGCGGAGGAGAAGTTCCTCCACTTCGAGAGGATGGTCCGCCGTGGGGTCAAGACGTTCTCCTGGTTCATCTGGCGCTTTAACTCGCCCGGCATGCGTAGCCTCATGCTGCATCCGGGCAATCCGCTGCGCGTGCAGGAAGCGGTGACGTCGTTGCTGGCCGGCGACGTCTTCCGGAACATCGGCGCACGGTCGCGCTTCTGGCTGTTCAAGTTCTGGTATTACATGTTCAGCCTGAAGCATGCCCCGACGTCGCTGCGCCTCTGGTGGGTGCGCATCACTAATCCCCGGATCGTGTTCACCGGCGGGACCACGCCGGTCGATACTGCCTGAGGCTCCCCTACACGCCCACCACCTTGAGATGTTTCCGCCCGATCGCCCGGACGAGCCTCTCGAACGGTAATCGGCCGGTGACGACGGGCGGCGTCCCTCCGCCCTTCGCGGCGGCGAGGCTCGCGCGAAGCTGCATGTAGCGCTTCGTGGCGTCTCCCTTCGGCACGGGGATCGATGCCACCGACGCCGGGCGGATCGCTCCGAGAACCAGCCTCGCCCATCGCGTCGCCTCCGCATCGACCGCCTCGCCCGGACGCGCGGGCCATCCGCTCGGCTGCGCCAGCCCCGCGAGGTAGACGAGCGCCTTCGTCCGCGACGCCGCGACCCACGGGTCGCCCGGCATGACGATCGCGGCCTCGGCCAGCGCCCACGTGGCAACCGCTTGGATCGTGACGTCGTCGGCGATGGCGCCGGATCCGCGCTGCGCGGCGAGCAATGCGGCGAGCGCCGGCCTCCCTTCCGCAGGAGACAGCCTTCCGTCGTCGGCCAGATCGGCCAGGAGCCGGAACGCGATGTCGAGCAGACGGTCGCCGGAACGCAGCGGGGTGCTGGAGCTGCGCGAGCTCAGCGAGCTGCCCGCGCCAGCTGTGATGACCGTCAAGCTCTTGGTCGAGTCACTTGTGACCAGGTTGAGGAAGGCGCCCGTCAGCGGATCGACGTTGCCGATGCCGCCCACCTGCGTCTTGAATTCGCGCTCGCGCGCGCCGCTGACGTTGGGGTTCCCGTCCTTGTTCGCGGCCTGGACCCCCGGAGAGAGGGCGAGCACGTTCTGATAGAAGCGGCCTGCGGTCGGTGGAGCAGAGCTCATCGCCGACGCGGCGTCCATGGTCTCGCGCTTCGCTCGCGGTGTCGGCGGAGCCAGATTGGCGGCGACCAGACTCGGCATGCCGCCCGCCACGCCTCCATCCACCTCCTCTTGCTCTTCCGCTTCCCCTTTGTCTTCGGGCTGCGCAGCCGGGACGTCTACCTTTCGCAATCCCGCGGGGCCGTCCTTGCCGAAGATTCCCGCAAACGACACCCCCTCGGGAAGCGGGAGCTCCTGGTGCACGGTGCGCGGTGTCCCCGAAGGGTTGACGACGCGCGAGTCGTCCACCGCGACGAACGACGTGTACGGGCTCATCAGCCGGTAGGTGAGCGCGAGCGCGGTCACCTCGGCCGTGACCGAGTCGGGAATTGGGTTGCCGGGAGCGCGCAGCAGCTCCTCGATCCGCCCCCGGGCCCACAGCGACGACAACGCTTCGTGCTTCGCTTCGCGCTCGGGGAGCACGACGTGGACCGACTGCTCGAAGAAGCGGCCGCCGATCTTGCCGCGAACGGCAACGTCGCCCTCTCCTGGGCTCACGTAACGGCCGACGACGGTCAGCGTTTGCCCCGATCCCAGATCCGGGAGCCGCTCGGGCGCGAGATCCGCGACGGGGAGCGCGCCCCAGTCGATCGAAAGATCGGTCAGATAGGGGAGCGTCACCCACGATCGGAACGCCTCGAGCGCGTCGTCGGCGCTCTCGTCGGGGCGCACGAACACGTAGGCCCCGCGTCCGAGATCGGCCATCCGATCGAGCAAGTGATGGTTGACCGACGAGCCGATCCCGACGGTGTAGATGCGCGCGCTCCCGAGAACCTTGCCGATCGCGGCCAGGATCTGCGCGTCGTTCCCGACGTACCCGTCCGTCAGAAAGACGACGACGCGCAGGCGGTTCGGATCGGCCGGCTTCGCGAACGCGGCTTCGATCGCGGCGAGGAGCTCGGTGCCGCCCCCTCCCTGCTGCCGGTCGAACCAGGCGATCGCCGAGGCGATGGCCGCACGGTCGTTGGGGAGCGCGTCCTTCGAGTAGACCTCGTTGTCGCCCGCGAACCGGATCAGATTGAACGTGTCGCGCGGGCCGAGTGCGTGGAGCGCCCTCGCGGCGAAGCGCTTCGACGATTCGAGCGGAATGCCGCTCATGCTGCCCGAGGTGTCGAGGACGAACGTGATCTCCTTGGGCATCGCCTCCGTCGGGCCGACGTCGCCCTTCGGCTGGACGAGCAGCGTGAAGAACCCGTCGAGGCCGTCGCGGTGAGTGAGAAGTCCAAGCGCCGGCCGCTCGGAGCTGACGCTCCAGCGGAGCAGGAAGTCCTTGTTGGGGATCGCGTCGTCGTCGGCCAAGCGCACGGTTGCGCCGCTCGCCGCGGTTTTCAGGAAGACGGCCCTGTGGCTCGGGCTCTCGAGCTTCGTCAGCGGCACGCCGGCGTCGATCGTCACCGCGAGCTCGACGTCGTGGCCCGAGCGCGTGCCCGGCGCAAGCACCGGGGGCGCGATCCGCGCTGCATCGGCCGTCGATCCGCCGGGGACGTAGCGCGGCCCGACGACGAGCGGGAAGGTCAGCCGGTAGACGCCGCGCTCGTAGCGCAGCGTCTCGACGGTGCGCAAGCGGACGGTGATCGCCTTTCCCGGCTCGAGATTGGCCACGGACTGCGTGAAGACGTTCGGCCGCTCCTGCTCGAGAAGCGCGGCCTGGTAGCCCGCGGCGCGCGCCTGCTCGTAGGTCGCGCGCGCGTCGTCGCGGCGCTTGATCGTGCCGCGGATCGTGCGGTCGCCGACGACCAGCTCGAAGTCGTCCACCGCCGCGCGGTCGCCCACCGGGAACGTGTAGACCGCCTCCACCCGCTCGGCGAACGGGTTGGCGAAGACCTGCTCGATCGTGGCGCGCGCGACAAAGGCGGTCACCTCGATCGAGACCTTCGTGTGCCGCAGCGGCATCTCGACGATGGCGCCGCCCTCCCGTGTAACGCTTAGCGCGCCGGGCGTGGAGGCTGCGGCTTCGGCGGCGGCGGCCGGCCGGATCGTCGAGATGGCGAGGGTTGCGAACAGGACGGCGAGCGAGCGGGCGGGGGATCTCATCGCGTCTCCTCCCGAGCCTACTTTTGGGCTCTCGAGGTCATGTGACAGATGTACTCGCGCGAAGTTCCGGAGTTCGTGCTCTCATTCCCGTTCATGCGGCGGGGCGACCGCAATCGTGGAGTTTGCGCGATGACCGTTCGACGCATCGGAACCCTGAAGGACGCCCTGCGCCGACTCGCGGACGCGTGCGTTGCGGCCGCGCTCCCCGGCGGCGCTTCGCTGTTTCCGATCCTCGCGCGGGTCGACGGCTACCTGTTTCCGCACGAGGCGGCCTTCCTTTTCGAGCTGGCGCGCTCGGGTCCGGGAGACGGGGCGATCGTCGAGATCGGCTCGTACAGGGGCCGGTCCACGCTCTGTCTCGCCATCGGGGTCAAGGGCCACAGGGCGACGCGGATTGCTGCGGTGGACCCGCACGTTTACCGGACCGAAGACCATCTGCGCGAGAACCTCGCGCACTTCGGCGTCGGTACGATCGTTCAGCCGATCGTCACGTCCTCGGTCGCGGCGGCGGGCGCGTGGACCGGGCCCGTGCGGGTCGTGTTCGTGGACGGCCACCATGAGCAGGCGAGCGTCGAGGCCGACGTCGATGCTTGGCTACCGTTTCTGACCCCCGGGGGCTTCCTCGTGCTCCACGACTCGACCGACCTCAGCTCGTTTCCGGGACCCGCGCTCGTCGCGAAGGCGCGGCTACGCGTGGGCCCCCTCTTCGACGCGGTAGGAACCCTCGGTGGGATGACTTGGGCTCGGCGCGTGGGCGGCACCAATCCCTGGACGCCGCGGACCCATGGAGCCCGTGGTCTCGATGCGGCGCTCCGGCTGGCCAAGACGTGGAGGAGGCGGCGGAGCCGCGCCTAGCGTGTTGCGTATCAGCAACCCACTTAAAGAAACCGGTTGCAAGAACGGGATTCTCGGCGTGTATCCATAGCCAGGTAGGGCGGCGAGGTGTTCGGGTCCCGGGGGGGGAATCCGTTGGAACACATTGAAGAGTCCCAGGGGAGCGAGGCGTTCGGCGCGTACCTCAGGAAGCTGCGCGAGACGCGCCGGCTTTCCCTCGATGCCGTCGAAGAGCTGTCCGCCGCCTTCCCCGAGAAGGTCACCAAGTCGCACCTGTCCCGGATCGAAAACGGCCTCGCCCTTCCCACCTTTCCGCGCCTGATGGCCATGAGCCAGATCTACGGCATGCCGATCGCGTCTCTCGCGGAGCGGTACGAGATCGAGCTCCGGCGATCGATGAAACCGGTCGACTTGAACGGCAAGTCCGATGATTCGGTGCTGAGACAATTCGAGGGGTTGTTCTACAGCGGGGACTTCAATGAAGCGCTGATTCTCGTCTGGGCCCTGACCGACCGGGTGCGTGCGAGCGGCGGGCCCGAAGACACGGTCGTCGAGCTGAGACTCAAGATCATCGTCTGCCTCATGAAGCTCGGCCGTTACGAGTACGCCAAGAGCCAGTGCGAAGAGCTCCTCAGCGGCCCCAAGCTCCAAGAATCGACGAGGCTTCGCGCCCTCCAGCTCTTCGCGAACGCCTGTTTCAGGCTGCAGCTCCACGACGTGGCGCTCTGGGCCCTCGATGCCTGCGAGCAGGGCGCTGATCAAGTCGGCGGGTCCGGTCGATTCCGAGCCGACGTTTTGGCGCTTCGCGGCAATCTCCATCAAGACGCGGCGCGGCCCGGCGACGCCCTCGCGGCCTACGAGAAGGCCCTCGAAATCTACAGCGCGGCCGGAGAGGCCTACGAGGTCCTCACCGTCCGCCTCAACATGGCGGTCGCAGAAACCGACTGCGCGAGGCTCGACAGCGCGAGGGACATGCTCGAGGCGCTGCTTCTCGTGCTCGAGGCCGGCCAGCATGAACGACTTCGCGCTCAAGCGCTGAGCCATCTCGGCGTCATCCACTTCCGGAACAAGAGGTTCGACGCCGCCGAGGGGTTCGCCATCAAATCGAACGCCATCGCCAGACCGCGCGAGTACCACGCGATCGTGTTCCGAAACTGCTTCTACTTGTGGAAGATCGCCCGGTCCAGGCACGACGACGGCGCCGTTCGCCTGAACGAGCGCACCTTGAAAAGCTATCTCGCGCGCATCGAAGAATCGCTTCCGGAGCTCGATGAGTTCCGTCGCATCACCGCAGGGGACCAGTCATGAACGCCAACCTCACCCCGGGGTTCCGGGCATGGGCCTCGGGCTTCGTTCTCGCGACGGGGCTGGTCGCATCCGGAGCGGTACGCGCCGAAGTCGGCGTTGCGATCCGGCCCGTCGAAGCCGGTTCGAACGTCGTCTACATCTTGGATGGCTCGACCGAAGACCCGTCGCCCATCAACCCCGTCTGGCGGAAGTTCGGTCTCGTCGGCGGCATGCGCGTCGCCCTGAATCCCGCGGGCGAAGCCAACGGCGACGGCACGCCGTCTCTCCTCACCGATGCGAGCACCGGCTTCGTGACCGCCGCCTGGTCGCGCAACTCGGCGAACGGCTTCGACGTCGTCGTCAGCCGCTTCGAGAGCGGCGCCTGGACGGAAGCGGCGGTCGTCGCCGGCTCGTCGGCGAATGAGCTCGACCCGCAGCTGACGCTCGATCCCGACGGCTCCGTGCACCTGTTCTACTGGGTCGACGGCGCGACGCCGCAGGTGTTCCATCGCCTGGCGCCGCCCGATCTGTCGTCGTGGTCGACCGCCGCTCCCGTCTCGGCGTCCGGCCAGTCCGCGTGCCGCCCGGCCGGCGCTTTCTACAACGGCGTTCTGTACGTCGCCTACGAGCTGCACAATTTCGGTACCGGCAACTCGCCGAGGCAAGTCGTGCTCGCGCGCTTCGAAAACGGCGGCTTCACCCCCGAGGTCGTCGCCATGACGAACAACCTCGGAAACGCGAGGCCTCAGGTTCACAGCCACGGGGGACGCCTCTGGGTGGATTGGATCGACCACGAGCTCACTGACGGCTCCGGCGAGATCGCCTGGATCAGAAAGAACGCGCAGGGGCAGTGGGAAGCCATCCACTACGACTCGTTCGTCAATTACGAACAGCGTGAATACTTGGTGCGCGGCGGCGTGCGGATCGAAGTGATTCAGTAGCCGCCAAGTCGCGTCAACCGCTTCAACGCCCCGATCACCGCGTCATGGTGTGCGCGCGGCCGCGCGTAAGCGCCGGCATGGCCCGAAAACCCCAGCACGTGCAGCTTGGCCCCGGGGATGCGTGAGGCGAGGCGGCGCGCGCCGCGAAGCGGCGCCACCAGGTCCCACGCCCCCGCGATGACCTCGACAGGGATGGCGGCGCCCTTCGGGGAAAGCCCGGGCTCTTCGCGGAAGAGCAGCTCGAGCTTGCGTTTCACCGTGGCCGGCGGGGTCGCCGCCTCGAGCGACGCGCGAAGCAACGCCGGGAGTCGGACCCACAGCGCCGGCGAGATCACTTCCCATGACGTCAGTCCCAGAAACGCCATCGAGAACATCACCTGGGCGACGAGCTCGGGGTCGGCGCGGCGCTCGACCCAGTCAAGAAGCGCAAGATGGAGGCGCGGGCGCCACAGCGGATCGGGCGGGTGAGAGAGGAGCATGCCGGATACGCGCTCCGGGTGCCGCGCTGCGGCGGCCAGCGCGACCAAACAGCCGAACGACGTTCCCCAGAGCACCGCGCGTGAGGCAGAGATGCGATCGATCGCCTCCTCGACCTCGTTCGCGTAGAGGTCCCAGCCGAGCTGCCGCTTCGCCGGGTCGTCGCGTCTGTCGCCGCTGACGTCGAGGGCGGCGACGCGGAAGCCGGCGCGGGCGGCCAAGGCAACCTCTTCGTCGTACAGACGGATGCCTCCCACGATCCCCGCGAGCTTGACGACGGGCGGCCCGTCGAAACCGTGAACCGTCATCCTCATCGAAACCTCAAGCGAATGATGGCAGATTCTCCGACCCGCACTCGACCATTCGCCCTCGCCGAAAACCTTCAACAATATCAATTCTCGGACGGTGAAAGTGATGCTCCTCACGATTGATCATGCCGATGGGGGTCGTATCCGCCGTATGCTTGCTGCACGAAGTCCTGTCCTCCGACGGAGCCTTCGGCCTCGTCGTAGGTGGGGGTCAAGCTGAGACGATCCGGACGGGCGCATGAAGCCGCTGCTCGGGCGCTTTCGCACGCTTTGTCGTTGAAGCTAGAAGACGAGCGAATTGAGGGGGACGCATGATCGAAGCATTGACGGATCGACTGACTCAAACCCAGGTGTGCGGCGACAGGAAGCGGCTCCATACATTCGCAGGTGTCGCCTGCGTCTCAGCCTGCCTCGCCATGCTGCTCCTCGCGATGCCGGTAGCGGCTCAATCCGGCGCCGATGGCGACGGCGACGGCATCCCGGACGTGAGCGACAACTGTCCTCCTGTCCCGAACCCAAGCCAGCTCGACACGGATGGTGACGGCGCGGGGGACGCCTGCGACTGCCTCGCCAACGATCCCGCGACCGGAAGCTGCGACGACGGCAATGTGTGCACGGACGACGTGTGCGATCCCACGGCGGGCTGCAGCCACACGAACAACACCGCGCCGTGCGACGACGGCAACGCCTGCACGGTGAACGATACGTGCCGGGGTGGGTTCTGCGCCGAGGCGTCCGAGGAGGCCGCCGTCAGCGCAGGCAGCTACCACACTTGCGCCGTTCGTGCGGACGGGCGTCTCGCTTGCTGGGGCTACGACTACGATAGCGAGGTCACGGGTCCGAACGAGAGCGCCGATAGCTACAGCGCCGTCACCGCCGGCGCATATCACACCTGCGCACTCCGGAACGATGGGCGTCTCGCTTGCTGGGGCGACGAAATCTCTTGTGACGATGTGGACTGCCATGCGGACGGCCGGGTGTCCGGTCCGAACGCGGACACCGCCAGCTACACGGCGGTCAGTGTCGGCTACTACCAAACTTGCGCCGTTCGTGCGGACGGGCGTCTCGCGTGCTGGGGCTCCAACGCCTCCGGCCAGGTCTCGGGTCCGAACGGGAGCACCGACAGCTACACCGCCGTCAGTGCCGGCGGATACCACACCTGTGCCCTTCGCGCGGACGGACGCCTCGCTTGCTGGGGCTCCAACGGCTACGACGAGGTGTCGGGACCGAACGGGAGCACCGACAGCTACACTGCTGTCAACGCCGGAGATCTCCATACCTGCGCCGTCCGGACGGACGGACGATTGGCGTGCTGGGGCTACGACGGCTTCGGCCAAGTCTCGGGACCGAACGCGAGCACGGGAAGCTACACCGCCGTCAACGCCGGTGCATACCACACCTGCGCCCTTCGCGCGGACGGACGCCTCGCTTGCTGGGGCTACAGCGGCTACGGCCAGGTGTCGGGACCGAACGGGAGCACCGGCAGCTACACCGCCGTCAGCGCCGGTGGATTCCACACCTGTGCGCTCCGCTCGGACGCGCGCCTCGAATGCTGGGGTTACGACTATTTCGGCCAGGTTTCGGGTCCGAACGGCAGCCCGCGATCGTACGGGTTCGTCCTGGATTGCGACGACGCGAACCCCTGCACCGTGGACTCGTGTGTTCCCGCGCAAGGCTGCTCCCACGCAGCCGGAAACGCCGGAGCGCAGTGCCGACCCGTGGCGGGCGCGTGCGATTTGGGGCCGGAAACCTGTACCGGCACGGACTCCGCCTGTCCCGCCGACGTCGTGAAGTCTGCCGCCACCACCTGCCGCCTCGCCGCAGGAGCGTGCGACCTCGCGGAGTCGTGTGACGGAGAGAGCGGGCAGTGCCCGGCGGATTCCTTGGTCCCAGCCGCCACAGTGTGCCGTCCGGCAACCGGGCAGTGCGGCGACGACGCCGAGAGCTGCACGGGGACCGGCCCCCTCTGTCCACCGAACCACCAAAACGTTCCCGACGGAACCCCCTGCAACGACGCCAACGTCTGCACGGCGAACGACACGTGCGCCAGCGGGTTGTGTACCTCGCCCCCCGAGCAAAATGTCCTCAGCCACGGCGCCGCCCACACCTGCGCTCTCACGACGGACGGCCGTCTGGCTTGCTGGGGTTACGACTCGTCCGGCCAGGTCTCGGGTCCCAATGGCAGCACCGAAAGCTACTTGGCCGTCAGCACCAACGGATACCCCACCTGCGCCCTTCGAACGGACGGTCGCCTCAAGTGCTGGGGCGATAACTTCTACGGCCAGGTCTCGGGTCCCAATGGGAGCACCGCCACCTACACGGCCGTCAGCGCCGGCGCATCCCACACCTGCGCCCTTCGAACGGACGGTCGCCTCGCGTGTTGGGGATTCGACTACGGCCAGGTCCAGGGTCCCAACGCGAGCACCAACAGCCATACCGCCGTCAGCTCTGGCACATTCCACACCTGCGCCCTTCGAACAAACGGCCGCCTGGCGTGCTGGGGGTTGGAGCGCGACGGCCGGATCTCCGGTCCGAATGCGAGCACCGCCAGCTACACGGCGGTCAGCGTCGACCTCTACACCACCTGCGCCATTCGAACGGACGGTCGCCTTGCTTGCTGGGGTAACAACGCCGACGGGCAGGTGTCGGGACCGAACGGGAGCATCGACAGCTACACGGCTGTCAGCGGCGGCCTCGACCATACCTGCGCCCTTCGTGTGGACGGTCGCCTTGCTTGCTGGGGTAACAACGGCTACGGCCGGGTCTCCGGTCCGAACGCGAGCCCCGAACGCTACACGGCCGTTAGCGCCGGCGACGCCCAGACCTGCGCGCTCCGGGCGGACGGCCGCCTGACGTGCTGGGGATTGGACGACTTTGGCCAAGTCTCGGGTCCCAGCGAGAGCACGCGATTCTACGGGCTTCATCAACTGAACTGCGACGACGGCAGCATCTGCACCGACGATGCTTGCGAACCGGCTTCCGGCTGCGTCGCCACCGTGCCCGCGTGGGCGGCCTGCGGCGACGGCGATCAATGCACGGCCGACACGTGCAACCCGGTGACCGGCTGCGTCCACGCGCCGACACCTGCCGCGTCGTGCAGTGACGGGAACGCCTGCACCACCGGCGACATCTGCGACGCCGCCGGCGCCTGCATCGGCGGCGAGCCGCCGAGCTGCGAAGACGACAACCCTTGCACCGACGACTCGTGCGATCCTGCAATCGGGTGCGTTCACGACGCCAACGTCGCGCCCTGCAACGACGGCGACGCCTGCACGCGGGTCGATGCGTGCCTGGGTAGCGTGTGCGTAGGCTCCAACCCAGTGGTCTGCGGCAGCCTCGATCAATGCCACGATTCAGGTGTTTGCGATCCGGCCTCCGGGCAGTGCTCCAACCCGAACAAGCCGGATGGGACGATCTGCGACGACGACGGCCTGTGCACCACCGGTGAGACCTGTCACGCCGGGAACTGCACGCCTGCGTTCAACGGTCTGAACGCACCCAACCCACGGACCAACGGCTACTACATGCGGCTGTGCCTTGGTCCGCACTCCGGCGACGCATTGACGGGTGCCGACGCGGCGTGCGTCGGTGAGCTCATACAGACGTTCGCCGGTATCTCGACGGTGGCTCAAGTCTGCGACGTGCTCCGGCCGAGTCAACCGAACGGCGACGCATGCGGCCGGGCCGAGGCCGACCTGATGGTCCTCGCTCTGAACATCTGCCGCGCCCGCGTGTGCGTCGCTCAGAGCATCGACTCGCAGTGCGGCGGAAACGGCAACGTCGGTCAATCGCTGGCCGAGTCCGACGGGATCCTCGTCAGCACTTCGCGCAACGCCGACACGTGCGCACACGCGAAGTGCCTCGATGAAGAGATCAATACCGGCCGGGCGCTCGAGCTGAACTCGCTCAGGCTCAACCTCGAGGGGAGCGGCGTGCGCCTTGAGTGGACCCCGCCGTACCTCGACGACGGGGCCGGTCGGCCGAGGAGCTACAAAGTTTGGCGTTGCGCGCAGGGGTCGCTCTCGCCGTTCACGAAGATCGGTGACACCACCGAGCCGACCTTCCTCGACACGACTTCGGGAAGCGACGGCGTCGAGTACGAGGTGACGTCGGAGATGAACTGAGTCACCATTGAAGGGGGGCGTGAATAGGCTCTCAAGCGTTTGGGGCGTCTACCCGCTCTGCTGCGTTTCACGATGTTTCAGTGACGCCAGCGGGAATGCAATTTGGGCGTACTCAGGCCTCCGCGAGTACATCGCCCAAACGCAGGTGCCCGAAATTCATGTGGACGAATCGCGTGCCGTCAAGTCAGATCCTAAGTACTGCCGAAGCGGAACACGTCGTCCGATCGACGCGAGCGCACCGCCATCCGGCGTCCTCGAATCGCACAGGGCGACCCCTCGGGCATAATTCCAGGTGAGACGATGTCCGACAGCACAAGGCACCCGGTTCGCTTCGTGTTCGTCGAGCCGCGCTACGGCGGAAACGTCGGCGCGGCGGCGCGCGTCCTCAAGAATTTCGGCTTCGACCGGCTCGACGTCGTCGCTCCCCGCGAGGGACCGGATCACGAAGAGGCGGTCCGGATGGCCGTCGACGCCGTCGACGTCCTGCGCGCGGCGCGAACGCACGCGACGCTCGACGAGGCGCTCGACGGCGCGGCGACGGTCGTCGGGGCATCGCGCCGGATGGGAAAGCATCGTCAACCCCATCACCGCCTCGGCGAGCTGGCACCGCTGCTGCCGGGCCTGACGGTTCGCGGCGAGGTTGCGATGGTATTCGGCCGGGAGGATCACGGCCTCAGCGACGCCGATCTCGATCGCTGCACGCACCTCATCTATGTGCCGACCCATGCGGCGTATCCCGCACTGAACGTCGCGCAGGCGATCGCGATCGTCGCGTACGAAGTGCGGGGCGCGCTCGACGCCTCTGAGCTCGACGCCACCGCCTCCCCCGACCCGGAGGACGAGGCCCTCGTCGATCACGCGGGCCGCGAGGCGATGTACGCGCACCTCGAGCAGGCGCTGCTTACGATCGGCTTTCTCAAGGTCGGGCAGCTCGAGGGGATGATGCGCCGCCTGCGACGCATCCTCTCTCGGGCGGAGCTCACGGCCGGCGACGTCGACGTCGTGCGCGGCATAGCGCGGCAGATTCTGTGGCTCTCCCGGCAGGCGGGGCTCGATCCGAGGAAGCGGACGTGAACGTCGTCGAGCTGACGCGCGGCCTCAAGGCCCAAGCCGCGTCGCTCGGGTTCGACAAGGTCGCGATCGCGGCCGCCGCGCCGCTTGCGCGGGACCGCGCGGCGCTCGCGGCGTGGCTGCGCGGGGACCGGCACGCGACGATGGCGTGGATGGCGCGCGATCCCGACAAGCGCTCCGATCCCGAGGCGATGTTGCCGGGCTGCAAGAGCGTCGTCGCGCTCGCCGTCAACTACGGACCGGGCCATGACGCCTCGGCGAAGCCGACGGACGCCGCGCGGGTCGCGCGCTACGCGCAGGGGCGCGACTATCACAAGGTCATGGGCCGGAAGCTCAAGGAGCTCGCGGCCTGGCTCACGACGGAAAGCGGCGCAGTCTCGCGCACGTTCGTCGATACGGGGCCCGTGCTCGAGCGCGCCTGGGCCGAGCGCGCGGGGCTCGGGTGGAT
Source organism: Acidobacteriota bacterium (assembly GCA_043740355.1). Classification (GTDB taxonomy): domain Bacteria; phylum Acidobacteriota; class Polarisedimenticolia; order Polarisedimenticolales; family DASRJG01; genus DASRJG01. The sequence continues at coordinate 12,927 of JAYUCM010000018.1, forward strand.
CGGAAAGAACGCGAACGTGCTGACGCGCGACATGGGATCGTGGATTCTGCTGGGCGAGGTACTGACCTGCGCCGCGCTCGAAGCCGACGCCGGGCCGCACGAGGATTTTTGCGGTACCTGCACGGCCTGCCTCGACGCCTGCCCGACGCAGGCGATCGAATCCCCGGGCGTCGTCGACTCGAACGCGTGCATCTCTTATTGGACGATCGAGCACCGCGGCGCGATTCCCGAAGCAGTGCGCGAAGGCTTGGGCGACTGGATCTTCGGCTGCGACGTCTGCCAGGACGTGTGCCCCTGGAACATCTCGTTTGCGGCGCCCGCGACGGACGATCCGTTTTCGGTGCGCGAGGACCTCCTCGGTCTCGATCCCGTGGACATTCTGGGGCTCGACGAGGCCGCGTTTCGCGCGCACTACTCGGGGACGTCGCTGATGCGCGCGCGCTTCGACGGGATGCGCCGCAACGCGTGCGTCGTGCTCGGGAACCGTCGCGATCCGCGGGCGCTCCCGGCGCTCCGTCGAGCTTCGGGCGATGCCGACCAGGTCCTTCGCGAACATGCCCTCTGGGCGATCGCGCGGATCGAGGACGCCGGGCGCTGATTCGAGGCTATAGTTTCGGTTCGGGAGGCCCGATGGGCGTCAGGCCGAACGACAAGCGCGCGCACAACCGCGCGAAGCGCCGGATGATGGTGCGCTACGGCGCTTCGGCCGCGGACAAGACGGCGTTCACGAAGAACGTGTCCGAGACCGGGTTGTTCCTCCAGACCAACCAGGTCTTCAAGCCGGGGTCGACGATCCACGTCCAGATCCAGTTCCCCAAGGAGACGTTCAGCATGTGGGCCCGCGTCGTGTGGGCGAAGACGGTCCCGGCGGGGCTGGCCCACGTCCTCGAATGCGGGATGGGGGTCTGCTTCATCGACCCGTCCCCCGAGTGGATCGCGTTCTTCCACGAGTGGAAGAAAAAGGCCGGCATCGTCGATACTTAGTAGCTGCTCGAACCACCATATCTTGTGGCACGTTCCTTCCATACCGCGATATTTTGTGCAGATCATCCTTGACACGCCCTTTCTCGTCCTGCTATCACAGACGAGCTTCTGACGGGATTCGCCAAGGAGCACTCGGGTGGGACGCGGCATCCTTGGTGAGATGAGACGAGACCCTTGCGCCGTTCCTCCACCGGACGGCGCATGAGCCCGACTCCAGGAGGACGCCAGCGATGCTTGAGCGCGAGCCGAGACCGGCCAAGGACGATCGCTCGATCCAAGTACCCGGCGAGCTGAACGGCGCCCCGTCCTCGACCCCAAGCCCCCGCGAGGGGATGCGCGTCGTGCGGCGCTTCACGAAGCCGGGCGTCAACCCGCACGACGAGGTCGAGTGGGAGCTGCGGGACGCGGTGATCTCCTCCGGCACCGGAGAGGTCGCTTTCGAACAGCGCAACGTCGAGGTGCCGAAGTTCTGGTCGCAGCTGGCGACGAACGTGGTCGCGCAAAAGTACTTCCGCGGGTCCTTGGGGAGCCCGGAGCGCGAGCACTCGGTGAGGCAGCTTCTCGACCGCGTGGCCAAGACGGCGGCGGCTTGGGGGTGCTCCGGCAACTACTTCGCGACGGCCGAAGACGCCGACGTCTTCGAGGCCGAGCTGACCCACCTGCTGCTCCACCAGATGGTCTCCTTCAACTCGCCGGTCTGGTTCAACTGCGGCATCGAGGCCCATCCGCAGGTGTCGGCGTGCTTCATCAACTCCGTGCAGGACACGATGCCGTCGATCCTCGAGCTCGCGAAGACCGAGGGGATGCTCTTCAAGTACGGCTCGGGGACGGGCTCGAACCTCTCGGCGATCCGCTCGTCGCGCGAGCACCTCGCGGGAGGCGGAACGGCGTCGGGGCCGGTCTCGTTCATGAAGGGGTACGACGCGTTCGCCGGCGTGATCAAGTCGGGGGGCAAGACGCGGCGGGCGGCGAAGATGGTGATCCTCAACGTCGATCACCCGGACATCGAAGATTTCATCCGCTCGAAGGCCGGAGAAGAGAAAAAGGCCTGGGCGCTGATCGACGCCGGCTACTCGGGAGAGTTCAACGTCCACGGCGGCGCGTACGATTCCGTCTTCTTCCAGAACGCGAATCACTCGATCCGCGTCACCGACGAGTTCATGCGCGCGGTCGTTTCGGACGGCGAGTGGATCACGCGAGCGGTCACGACGCAGAAACCGATGGGGACCTACCGCGCACGCAACCTGCTCCGCGAGATGGCGGAGGCCGCGTGGGTCTGCGGCGATCCGGGGATGCAATACGACACGACGATCAACACGTGGCACACGTCGCCGAACAGCGGCCGGATCAACGCCTCGAACCCCTGCTCCGAGTACATGTACCTCGACGACTCGGCGTGCAATCTGGCGTCCTTGAACTTGATGCGCTTCCGCTTGCCCACCGGCGAGTTCGACATCGACAGTTTCCGGCACGCGGTCGAGGTGACGTCCACGGCCATGGAGATCTGGGTGGACAACGCGTCCTACCCGACGCCGGCCATCGAAAAGAACTCGCACGACTTCAGGCCGCTGGGCCTGGGGTACGCCAATCTCGGCGCGCTCCTGATGTCGCGCGGACTTCCCTACGACAGCGACGCGGGCCGCGCATACGCGGCGACGATCACCGCGCTGATGTGCGGCGAGGCCTACGCGACGTCGGCGAGGATCGCGGCCCACAAGCAGCCCTTCGCGGGCTACGAGCGGAACCGCGAGCCCTTCCTGGGCGTGATGCGCAAGCACCAGTCGCACGTGGACGGGATCGACGGCAAGCTGGTGCCGCCGGATCTGCTCTCCGCCGCGCGGGGGGTCTGGGCCGACGTCGTCACCTTGGGGACCGAGCACGGCTTCCGCAACGGCCAAGCCACGGTGCTGGCGCCGACCGGGACGATCGCGTTCATGATGGACTGCGACACGA
>JAYUCM010000019.1:0-6363 GCA_043740355.1 Acidobacteriota bacterium
GTGAAGCGCCCGGAGGTCGATACCCTGGTCGGCGAGACCGCCGTCGTCTTGGAGCCGGTTCCGGAAGGCGGCGTCGGCAAGGCGGAGCTGCGCGGGACCTCGTGGTCGGCGCGCAGCGCGGAGGGAACGGCTCTCGCGGCCGGGAAACGCTGCCGCGTGCAGCGGGTCGACGGGCTCACCCTCTGGATCACGGCGGACTGACGGACAAGGAGATTCTGAACATGGGCCCCACCCTGATCGTTGCCGTGGTCGCGCTCGCCCTCGTCGCCATCGTCATCGCGAAGACGGCCGTGGTCGTCCCGCAGCAGAACGCGTTCGTCGTCGAGCGCCTGGGCAAGTTCGCCGGCACGCTCGAGCCGGGGTTCCACATTCTGCTGCCGTTCTTCGACGTCATCCGCTACAAGCACTCGTTGAAGGAACGCGCGGTAGACGTGCCGGAGCAGATCTGCATCACAAGAGACAACGTGCAGGTCGGGGTCGACGGGGTTCTCTACCTCAAGGTCATGAACGCCGAGCGCGCGTCGTACGGGGTCAGCGATTATCTGTTCGCGATCTCGCAGCTCGCCCAGACCAACCTACGCAGCGAGATCGGCAAGATCGACCTCGACCGCACCTTCGAGGAGCGCACGCACATCAACCTCCAGGTCGTCAACGAGCTGGACAAGGCCTCGGAGCCGTGGGGCATCAAGGTCCTACGCTACGAGATCAAGAACATCACGCCGCCCAAGGACGTGTTGGCCGCGATGGAAAAGCAGATGCGCGCCGAGCGCGAGAAGCGCGCGGTCATCCTGACGTCGGAGGGGGAGCGGGACGCGGCGATCAACAGCGCCGAGGGCGAAAAGCAGCAAGTCATCAAGGCGTCGGAAGCCAAGAAGCAGCAACAGATCAACGAGGCGGAGGGCGCGGCGCAGGCGATCCTCGCGATCGCAGCGGCGACGTCCGAGGGTATCCGCAAGGTCGCCGAGACGATCCAAATCCCAGGAGGCTACGAAGCTGTGCAGCTTCGCGTCGCTGAGCAGTACATCTTGCGCTTCGGCGAGCTCGCCAAGGCGACCAACACGGTGATCCTCCCCGCCAACGTCGCCGACGTGGGGGCGATGATCCAGCTCGCAATGACGATGATCGCGAAACGCGCTCCGGCGTAAACCGGGACATTCTGCTTTTTCTTTCAAATTCAAAGGGGGACCACGTGGTCGCCCTTTGAATTTGAAAGAAAAAGCAGAATGTCCCGGTTTACGGAGTGATGCCGATGACCGGATACCGGTAGTAGGTACCCTCGAACGCCCGGATCGCGCCGATGATCGGAAGAGCGACCGCGGCGAGGCCGAGAAGCACCCAGAAGAGAATCACGAGGGGAATCAGCACCACCGTCAGCCACAGGAGCGCGGTCGCGGCGATGAGGACGAACACGACGAAGTTCAAGAGAACGGCCTGCTTCGCGATGCTCGAGATCACTCTCGAGTCGCTCTTCACCGCCCAGATAATGACCGGCACCACGACGCCTCCCAGAGGGATGAGGTAACCGGAGAGCCCGGACAGGTGGGTGAGAGCCGCCAGCGTCCTCTCTTCGGGGGCGATCGTCACGACGGCATGTTCCATGGGTTCCCTCCCGGCCGAAGCGGCGACGCTATCATGCCGCACAATGGGGCTACTCGATGAGGCTCTATCAGCGCTCATCGAGGGTCTGCGCGAGCGCCCTGCGGGCGCGGATGTCGCTGGGGCGTAGCCGCACCGCCTCTTGGAATTGGACGACGGCCTCGTCGCGCCTGCCGTGGGCGACCAGGATCGCGCCGTAGTTCAGGTGCGCCGGCTGTTCGTCGGGGTCGAGGCGGATCGCCTCGCGGAAGCTTGAAATGGCGTCGTCGTCGCGCCCTTCCATCCTGGCGATGAGTCCGGCGTTGACGTGTGTCCGGGCATCGTCGGGTCGCAGCCGCAGCGCCTCCCGGGTGCGCGCCGCGGCCTCCTCCATCCTCCCCTGCGCCAAGTACCCCTGCACCAGGTTCGACTGGGCATCGCCCATGTCCGGCGCGATGCGGACGGCTTCCTCGCAGTGTTCGACCGCGCGGTCGAGCTGGCCCCGATCGAACAGGGCGAAGGCGAGGCTGTTGTGCGCCATCGCGTTCTCCGTCGTGACCGCGAGCGACCGCTCGAACAGGACAACGCTATCGCGCCAATACCCGGCCTGCCGCCAGGCGGCCGCGGCGAAGGCGACGACCAAGGCGAGAGCCGCTGCCGCGGGGAGCGCGACGACGACGGGGCCCTTTCGGGCCACCGCGCGCCGGGAGAGATCCGGAAGCCCGAACGCCAGCATCGCGAACGGGCCGATGAGCGGTACGTAGGTGTAGCGATCCGCCATCGCCTGCGAGCCGACCTGGATGAGTCCGATGACCGGGACGAGCGTGACCAGATACCAGAGCCAACCGACGAACAGGTACGGCGCGTTCGCACGGGCCCGAACGCACACGTACGTCGCAACCGCGAGCGCCAGGACCGCGCCGGCGACCTCCCACGCGCGCAAGCCCTCGTACGGGTATGGGTAATAGATCGTCAGGCCCGACGGCCAGATCGCCTTCGCGAGGTACAGGACATACGACACGGCGGCGTTGCCGGCGCGCGCGGCCAGAGGGTACTGCGTCAGCGATCGCATGGCGCCGCCGTGCGACTGCACGATCACGGTCACGATGCACGAGGCTGCCGCGAGCGCGAAGAGCGGCGCCTTCTCGACGACGAGCCGCCGCAACGGGTCGGTGCGGCGGAGGGGCCATACATCGAAGAGAAGGAGCAGGATCGGTAGGGACACCAGCATCGGCTTCGCAAGGAGACTCGCGGCATAGGCGGCGACGGTGAGTGCGCGATACTTGAATCCGCGGCGCTCGAGCGCGCTGAGCCACCCATGGCAGGCGAGAAGCCCGCATGCGGTGCTCAACACGTCCTTCCGCTCCGCGACCCACGCCACCGATTCGACGTGAAGCGGGTGGATCGCGAAGAGCGCGGCGACGAGGGCGCTCCGCCACAGGCTTCCGGTCATCCTCTCGAACAGGAGGAACAGAAGCAGAACGCCGGCGACGTGAAGCACGATGTTCGTCGTGTGGAACACACGCGGCGACGAGCCGCCGAGTTCCGCGTCGAGCTGGAGCGACAGCCAGGTGAGGGGGTGCCAGTTGGCCTGAGCCGTCGTCGTGAACGCCCAGACGACGCCTTCCGGCGTGAGGCCGTCCAGAACGTGTCCGTTGTCGCGTACGTACCCCGAGTCGTCGTAGTTGATGAATTCGAATGTCGCGACTCTCGCGTAGACGGCCACGGTCGCGACGACGAGCAGCAACGAGACGACGGCGCGGCGCATCATGCCGAGACACTCTAGCCGATCGCGGAACAAGAGGTGAAAGTTACGCGCCGCGCGCTAAACTGCTCATCGGAGGTGACTCTATGGACAACGACGGCGTCAAGAGCTCCTGGAACGACATGATCGCGAAGCTCAAGCGGGAGCGGGACGAGCTGGCGCTCAAGGTGCATCTCGGCAAGAAAGAGGCCGTCGCCGAGTGGGAGAAGCTCGAGGCGAGCTGGAACCACCTGAAGACGGTCAAGGGTCCGCCGATGAAGGAGGCGGCCGCCGAGACTGCGCGCGGCGTCGGTTCCGCGCTCGAGGCCGCCGCTGCCGAGCTGAAGAAGGGTTACGACAAGCTCCGAAAGATTCTCTAGCCGAGAATTCGATTGACGCGGCCCGGCGTTGGCCCCATATGGACGACGAGTGAGGGGGTAGCCGACCGGACGCGCTACGTTCGGCCGGGGAGACGAACGTATGAAGAAGGCCGAGTCCGCCGTGCTGATCGCATTCGTCGCCGCCGTGCTCCTCGGACACGGATGCAGCTCCAACGACGAACGTCATGAGTTTTTCGATCTGAGTGGAGCGATCTACGCCGAGAAATTCACGTGCAATCAGACGCCCGCGGGGCAACCGACGACCTGTTCCGATCTGAACGAGGTCGATCGGCTCCAATTCGAACGCGACGGGTTCAACACGTTTGAGGTCCGGAACGTCCCCGACACGGGTTTCGTGATCCACGGCACGTTGATCGGGCTCGGCTTCCACTGGAACGCGACGAGCCCGAACGGCTACACGGAATCTGGCACCTGGACCTTTTCACGCAGCGGCGGCAGTTTTTCAGGACCGTCTCACTATGTCGCGAACAACGGGTCTTACAGCGGCGATTGCAACACGAACGGGGACATCGGGCTCCTCACCACACCGCCCGCCCCGCCGTACCCGGCCGGGTGCCCCTGATCGAGGACGACGTCAGCGAATCGAGGCCTTGATCCGATCCATTTCCTCGCGGGGGATCGGCCGCGCCGGGATGCCGCCCCAGGTCTCGCCTTCGCCCACCCGCGACCCGGGGAGCAGCGCCGAGTGCGGGAGGATGACGGCGCCGCGACCGATGCGGACGTCGCCCATGATCGTCACGCCGATGCCCACGGTGGCGCGATCTTCGACGACGACCGGTGCGATGACGAGATTGCCGCCTCCGCCGTAGTGAGCGAAGATGCGCACGCTGCCGCCGAGCGTGACGTCGTCGCCCAGCGTGATGAGTCGCGGGTCCGAGATGAGCTCGGTGTTGACGAACGCGTGCCGGCCGATCTTCATCCCCATCGACTTCAGGAACCAGATCCCGAAGGGCGTCAGCGTCACGAACGGCAGGAACGTGTACCGCACCAGGTAGAACAGCACGTTGTGAAGAGCCCAGGGCACCGCATGGACCGTGTAGTAGCCCCCCTTGAACGGCTTCACCCGCGTCGGCAGCACGAAATTGTAGACGGGTACGATCAAGAGCAGCGTGAAGCCGAAGGCAAAAAAAGCCGCCGACAGCGCGAGCCCGGAAGCGAGATACCTGAAGAACGCCGGGAACGGCGCGCTCCACTCCGACGCCTCGCGCCAGACCCACAGAGCGGGCGCGAGCGCGCATCCCAACGCCGAAGCCGCGACGACGATGACAAGCGCGACAAAGACGTGATAGCTGATCCGCGCGAACCGGCGGAGCACGAGATCGAGCGTGCTCTCGGGCGGGGGATTCTTGGGGCTGTTGACGAAGTCGGACACCGCGGAATCCTAACACCCCCGCGTCGGAGCGAAGACTTGACGTGACACGCCGATACGACGTAAGAAGCTCATCAACACCCATTTGGGGGACAAGGAGCAAACATGGCGATTCTGAGCCTTCGCGTGTTGGGGGTTTCGGCATTGTGTCTGGGCGCGTTGTCGTGCGTTTCGCTCGATGCGGTCGAACAGAGCAAGAAGGGGCCGCTGAAGATCGAGTCGGTCGCGTTCAAGGATGCGATTCCCAAGGACTTTGGAAGGGCGCTCGGCGTGACGGTTCGTCCCGAGAATCCGGACGTCGCCCAGCTGTGGTTCGAAAAGGCGGATGGGACGATCGTTCTCATCAACGTGGATTCGAAGCACGGGCGGCTCGGCGAGAAGATCCTCGTCATCCCGCGCAGCTAGCATAAGGAGAACGTCGTGATGTCAGAAAAAATGACCAGCCTGTTCTGTCGCGCCTTCTTTTTCGTCGCGTTCGTGCTGCTCGCGCTTTCGGTGGTCGAAGCTGTGGTCCGACGCATGGGATACACCATTCTACGGCACTCGTTCGAGCCGGCTCGCCTCCTCGAGTACGCGGTCATCCTCCTCGTGTTCGTCGTGGCCATGCTCTTGAGGCAGATCCGGGACGGCGCGAAGGCCGCTTAGGACGCGGGCCCTTGGGGCGCCTTCTCGAACGTCTTGTCGTCGACGGGCACGTTCTGCTGCGATTCGTCGAGCTGAATGGTGAAGCGGCCGGAGGGCCTCGCGACGGTCCAGCGAAACGGGATCTTGACGCCGTCCGCGTCGCGGTAGTCGGCGAAGTCGATCTGCGTGGGGTTGCGGCCGAGCGGCGTTTCCGCGTACCGCTTGAGACGCACGACGAGCCCCGATTGCGCGTCGAACCAGAGCTCGGTCTCAGGCTTCCCGTCGTTCTTGGCGACGAGCTTTACGACGTCTTTTCCCTCGATCTTTTCGGGCTGCGCGACCTCGAACTGCTTGAACAACCGATTGAGATCCGAAGGGAACAACAGGGCCGCGTCGAGGCGCGCGGCATCGCTTTCCGCAGCCGACATGTCTCGCGGCGGCCGACCCGTGTTGCCCAGCCAGCCGGTCCGACCGTTGACCGCCGTCGTGTTGTCGCCCCGCTGCCCGTGCACGATCGTGATCCGCCTGTCCGGGGCTTTCGCCAAAACGTCAACCGGTACCGGCTCGGGGCCGAAACCGGAGAGCTTCCCTTTCTGAACGCGGCTTCCGATCTTCGCGATCGCGTCGGCTCCGCCCAGGGCCTGAACGTA
>JAYUCM010000020.1:0-2600 GCA_043740355.1 Acidobacteriota bacterium
ACTCGACAGCCAGCCGCGCGCGCGCGCAAGCTCCCAGCCGCGCCGCCAGAACATCCGCGTCGGGGGTTTCGTGATCCACATGAAGTAGTGGAAGAGCACGCCCCACGCCGCGAAGACGACGGCAAACGTGTACACGACGAGCGCGGCGTCGAAATTCTGGAGGTTGCGCGAACCGACGACGATCGAGGCGGCGAGAAGACCGGTCCACAACGTCGCCCACATTCCGGCGTGCAGCCGATCGGGCGCGCGGTCGGCCTCGCGCGTGATAAAGACGCGGCGGTTGACAAGGCTCAGGACGAGCGAGGTCGCCGCCAAGAGCGCGTACGCGGGCCAGAGTGTCCCGACGCGGTCGCGGAAAAAGCCGAGGAGGAGAGGCGGGAAGAACCCGCCGAGCCCACCCATCGCTCCGACGAGCCCGCCGACCGTGCCGGTCGCCTGCGGGAAGTACTGGGGGACGAGCTTGAAGACCGCGCCGTTTCCGAGTCCCAGCAACGCGGCGCATCCGAGCGCTCCCACCGTAAACGGCAGCACTGCCGGCCACGACAGCATCAGCGCGAACGGCACGATTCCGAGGAAGACTCCGGACAGCACGCGCGCGCCGCCGGTCCGGTCGGCGAGCCACCCTCCGACCGGACGCATTGCGGTCGCCAGGATCACGAACCCGGCGGCGCGGAAGCCCGCGTCGGCGGGCCTCAGGCCGAACTGATCTTTGAGGAGCGTCGGCAGATAGACCGCGAATGCGACGAAGCCGCCGAAGGTGAGGAAATAGAAGGCGGACAGCGTCCAGGCCAGCGGCTCGCGCGTCATCACGCGGAGCATCGGTCCGAGACCGGAGGGCTTCTTCGTCGAAGGCGCGTTGCGCGCGGCGATTGCGAACGCCGTCCCCCAGACGACGAGGAGGACGGCGGCTCCGCGGAAGACCGAGTCCCGTCCGATCGACGCGGCGACGATCGGTCCGAGAAAAACCGCTGCCGACTGACCGGCGTTGCCTAGACCATAGACTCCGAGAGACGTCCCTTGCGTTCCGGCAGCGGACCATCGAGACACGTAGTCAACTCCTACGGGAAACGACGATCCGGCGAGGCCGAGGAAGAACGCGGTCAGAAGCAACGTGCCGTAGGACGCTGCGTGCGGTACGAGCGCGACCGGCACCGCGACGAGGATCATCAGAGCCGCGAACACCGTTCGCGCACCGAAGCGATCCGACAACATCCCCATGGGGATCCGCGCGATCGCGCCGAGGAGGACGGGCGCCGCGACGAGCAGCGCCGTCTGCGTGCCGGTCAGCCCGAATCGCTCGCGGAACGCGGGGGCGAACGCGGAGATCAATCCCCACGCCGCGAAGCAGACGGCGAACGACAAGGTCCCGAGGAGAAGGTGACGGGCGGCCGGAGGGGCGGCGGGACCGGCGACGAACCGTGGGGTCGACGACTTCAAGCCTCGCGCCATGGGCCGATGCTAGCGCATGCCTCGAGCGGCGGAGCTATTGTCAGCGTCTTGCCGCGTGGGCCCGATCCCGGCGTGCTCTGCATTTAATGATACGTTTCTGAATTATAATAACTAAATTTGCGACTCGATCGCGGCTCACGATTCCGCAATTCGGCGTCTACTTTTTGGCACAGGCCCTCCCGCTTGACATTCCAAATTCCGGGAATCATCCATGTCCCTGACGCACGTGCGTACCCCGGAGAAAAACCATGCGAGACGGAAAAACGCGCAAGCATGCCTCGACCACCGAAGCGCCGCGCTTGCAGGACTTCCTGGACCGCTACGACGCGAGGGTGATGCTCGTGTCGGGGCCGGGCGCGGGCGCAGGTTTCGCGATCGATCGCGAGCGAGTCATCGTCGGTCGGGGACCCGGGGTCGACAGGGCGTTCGACGATCCCGCGATGTCCCGCCAACATGCCGCCATCGAGTTCTGCGGCACGGGTTTCCGACTTCGCGATCTGGGGAGCACCAACGGGACGCGGCTCAACGGCGCGGCGGTACAGTCCGCTGAGTTGCGCCACGGTGATCGCTTCGAGATCGGCGGCCGGCAATTCGTGCTCGCCGTCGAGGAGCGCGAGTGCGAGCCCGACGCCTACGAGTTGAAGACGTAGTGTCGGCACGGCGTGGAGGTGTGCCGTGAGCGCCACGGCAGCCGGCGCCCCGTCGAGGCGGGTGGGTAGCTTCGAAATCGTGCGCGAGATCGGCCAGGGCGGAATGGGCGTCGTCTATCTCGCCCACCAGCCCACTCTGGATCGGATGATCGTACTCAAGAAGATCCGGCGCGAGCTTCTCGTCAATCCCGGCATGGTCGAGCGCTTCCAACGCGAGGCGCGATCCGCCGCGGCCGTGCACCACCAGAACGTCGTGAGCATCTACGACGCCTTCGAGGCGCGCGGAGACCATTACATCGCCCAGGAGTTCGTCGACGGTCGCGATCTCGGGTGGATCATGACCCAGCTTGGCCGGCTCGACCCGGAGATCGCCGCGTTGATCGCGCTCGAGGTGGCGCGAGGTCTCGAAGAGATCCACACGCGCGGGATCGTTCACCGCGATCTCAAGCCGGCCAATATCTTGATCAGCGCCACGGGCGAGACGAAGATCGCGGATTTCGG
>JAYUCM010000021.1:0-6344 GCA_043740355.1 Acidobacteriota bacterium
AAGCAGATCGTCGCCGCGCAGAACGAGTTGACTCGTGAAATCGCGAAGACGAAGCGCCCCGTCCCTCAGGCGGTCGAATTCCCGAACGTGCGCGAGCGCGTGGTCCGCGAATGGAAGGCCAAGCTCGCGGAGGCGATGCGCATCAAGACGAAGCTCGAAAGCTACGCGACGGTCGACGAGCTCAAGAAGGCGCTGCTCGAGAGCTTCGGCCCGGAAGAATCCGGGGAGAGGCGTTTCGCAGCCGGACTCTGGTACGAACTTCAAGATCAGATCCTCCACGAGGAAATCCTCGAGCGCGGCGTCCGTCTCGACGGCCGTCGGTTCGACCAGATCCGCCCAATCACGTGCGAGGTCGGGGTGTTGCCCCGCACGCACGGTTCCGCGCTGTTCACGCGCGGCGAGACGCAGGCCCTCGTCACGGTGACGCTCGGGACATCCGCCGACGCGCAAAAGCTCGATTGGATCGAAGGCGTGTCGCTGCGGCGGTTCATGCTTCACTACAACTTTCCGCCCTTCTCCGTGGGCGAGGTCAAGTTTCTTCGAGGCCCGGGCCGCCGCGAGATCGGCCACGGTGCGCTCGCGGAGCGTTCGCTCTTCCCTCTCGTCCCGACCGAGGAGCAGTGGCCCTACACGATTCGCATCGTCTCCGACATCCTCGAGTCGAACGGGTCGTCGTCGATGGCGTCGATCTGCGGCGGGTCGCTCGCCTTGCTCGACGCCGGCGTTCCGCAAAAGGCCCCCGTGGCCGGAATCGCCATGGGCTTGGTCATGATCGGCGAAAAGTGGGCGGTTCTGACCGACATCGCCGGCGCCGAAGACCACCACGGCGACATGGATTTCAAGGTCGCAGGCAGTGCCGCCGGCATCACGGGCCTCCAGATGGACATCAAGGTCGCCGGGATCACGCCCGAGATCATGCAGAACGCGCTGGAGCAGGCGCGCAAGGCGCGTCTCGAGATCCTCGACACGATGAACGCGTCGATTCCGACGCACCGGTCCAACATCTCACTCTACGCGCCGCGGATCATCACGATCCAGATCAACAAGGAGAAGATCCGCGACGTCATCGGTCAGGGCGGCAAGACGATCCGCTCGATCGTCGAACGCACCGGCTGCAAGATCGAAGTCCACGACGACGGCCGGGTGGACATCGCATCGTCCGACGAAATCGCGGCGCAGAAAGCCGTCGCGATCATCAAGGAGCTCACCGCGGAAGCGGAGTTGGGCCGGACCTATCTCGGGAAGGTGGTTCGCGTCGTGAATTTCGGAGCGTTCGTCGAAGTCCTTCCCGGCGTGGAGGGCCTTCTCCACATCTCCGAGATCGACGAACACCGGATCAACGAGGTTCGCGACGTCCTCGACGAGGGCCAGGAGGTGTTGGTCAAGGTCATCGACATCGACGGTCAGGGGCGCGTGCGCCTTTCGCGAAAGGCGATCCTCCGCGAGCAGCGCGGCGAGGCTGCCGAGGAGCCGGCCGCCGTCGGCGAGCGCAGGAACGGGCCCGACCGTCCCCGGGGCGGCGACCGCGGCGGCGACCGCGGCGGCCGCGGGCGTGGACCGGGGCACGACGGCGGCTCCGGATCGCCAGCGCGCTGACGGAACGCGGTCGGAACGTTCGGTGCTCGGTCGTGACGTCGCGGAATACCTGCTCGAACAGGGGTGGATCACTTCCGCCCAGATCGAGGAGGCCAGCCGCACGCAGGGGTTTTTCGGTGGGCGGCTCGACACGCACCTGCTGAAGCTCGGCTACGTGAGCGAAACGGTGCTCGGCGAGGCGCTGACCGAGGTCGCCGGCGTTCCGTTCGCGTCATGGGAGCGACTTCGTGCGGCGCCGGCATCGGCGCTCGGAGCCATGCCGCTTCAGCTGATCGAGCGGCACCGCGTCTGCCCGTTCCGTCTCGAAGAGGGACGTCTTCGCGTCGCTACGCTCGCCCCGCGCGACGCGGTGGCGCTGCGCGAGATACAGACGACGACGGGTCACGCGGTCGAGCCCTGGATCACGATCGAACCGAGGCTGTACCAGGCTCTCGAGCGCCACTTCCGGCTGCGCTTTGCGGGAACGAAGGGGATCTCGCTTCCCCCGGGGCCCGGCGACGGCCCGCGCGTTCGTCCTCAGCGCGCCGCGGAGGAAGCCCCGGAGCCTCGATCGACCGACGCCGAAGTGGGCCTCGACGGCCGTCCGCTCGACGCCGACCCGTTGATGGACGACGACGCGTACGTGCGAACGGACCCTGCCGAGAATTCCGACCCGAACTCGATGGAGGCCCTCGACACGGCGCTCGCCTCGGCGCGCGATCGCGACGAGCTGTCCAACGCCCTGTTCACGTTTTGCGCGGGACGATCGAGGCGCTCGGGGCTCTTCGCCGTCGGCAAAGATGCGATTCGTGGCGTCGCGGGGAGAGGGCGCGCGTTCACGGGTGAGCTCCTGCGCAAGCTGACCGTCCCCGCGGGGTCGGGGACGGTGTTCGACACGGCCCTTCAGAGCCGCGATTTCTATTTCGGTGTCGTCCCGGCTCTCCCCGCCAACCGGGACTTGTACACGGCGCTTGGCGGGAGACTTCCAGCCAACGTCATGCTGCTGCCGATCGTCCTCAAGGAACGCACCGTCGCGCTGCTGTACCTCGACGGCGACGACGGGCCGCTGCCGCGGCCCGATATTCCCGTGATGCGGCGTGTCGCCGCGAAGGCCGGACTCGCCTTCGAGATGCTGCTGTTGCGGAACAAGCTGCGCGAGATCTGAGACGCGCGCGTTACTGCTGCATGACTTCCGCGCGATCGCCGCACCGCACTTCACGCGAAGAGTGCAGGATCTTGACCGTCGACGTTCCCCCGTCCACGGTCAAAACGACCGCTTGCCCGAGAACCATGCGGGGGAGATCGCCGTTGTCACGGAAGAGCGTCAGCAGCGAGCCGGGACGGACGCCCGCGGAGTCGCCGAGGTCGGTCGCGATCACGTTGCCTCCGCCCACCGAATGCAACTCGTCGGCGCCGCCGTCCACGACCCAACCCTGCGCGAGCCCGGAGGGCTCCATGCAACGGTCGACGGGCGGGACGCGCTCGAGCATGGGACTCGGCATTTCCTTCCACGGGAGGAGCTCGTCGCCGGTGCGCACCCCCTCGCAGGCACCGAGGATGACGGCGGTCGCGGTGTTTTCCTGGGCGCACAACACGCGCACGTGGCCCATCCGCTGCATGTACGTGCCGAGCGGCTCCTTCGTTGCCGGGTGGACCACCTTGTGATCGGCGCGCACCACGAGGTATTCGGCTCCCGCGGCGATCCCCTGATTCCGGCCCTGGTTCAGAAAGACGATGTCGCCCCCGGCTTGCATGATCTTCTCGAGCTCGGTTCCCTCGACTGCGAGGGTCGACGGCTCGCGGTTGCTCTCGACCCAGCCCGAGCAGTAGAGGTCGTGCTCATCGGCGAGCTGGATCATCGCTGGCGTCGCCGGGGCCGCCGGGTGGGTCCCCGTCTCGTCCGGCGCGGCCGCGGCGGTCTCCGCGCCCTGATCGGCTGCGGGGGGCTGAGCCTCGGCCGTCGGGGCCGGACCCTCGGGGGGAACCACGTTGGGCTTCCCGGGCACCGCCAGAGGGTCGCCGGGGTAGATCCAGTGACTGTCGAGGACATACCGGTTCTGGTCCCAGACCTGCGGCCAGAGGTGCGGGTCACCCAGCCATTTGTTCGACAGGTCCCAAAGAGTGTCGCCGCGCTGGATGAGGTACGACTCGGCGGTCGGCTGCGGGGGGTCCCAAGGGGTCCAGTGGTCCCCGACCTGCTTGAGGTTTTTCGGTGGGCGCGTGGACGTCGCGGCCTCCCCCTCCGCGGCGAAAACCAGCTGCGAACCGGCCACAACGGCGGTCAGTGCCCAACCGGCAACCTTCATCGACGTTCTCATCGGCGCATCCTCCGCGACCTGCCCGGCCAGACCCCGTCGCCTTGAGCTGACGAGCCTCCGAATCCGGAGATCCAAGACAACCGCGCCTAAATATAATCGGCGATGTTCGGAATTCAATGCCCTCATTCTCGATGGGCGGGACGGTTATCAGTATTTGAAGAAATCGAGGGCGGCTCGGCCGTATTCAGCCGTTCGGATGAGTCTCAGCCCTCCATGCCCTGGCTCTGCGGGGTTCCGGCTCTCCCGCTCGAGAACAAGGGTACCGTGCAGTCCGAGCAGCCGGCCGGAATCGACACCGGCGACCAGCGTTGCCTCCACCGCAGCGTCGTACGGTGGATCGGCCAGGATCACGTGATACGGGCCCCCGAGTCGGGCGCGGTCCAAGACCTCTTCGACCCTGCCGACGATCACCCGAGCGTCCCGATCGACGCCCAGATCCTCTGCCGAACGACGCAACGCGGCGGCCGTCTTGGGATTGGACTCCACGAAGACCACCTGGCGGGCGCCGCGGGAGACTGCCTCGAATCCGAGCGCTCCCGTACCGGCGAACAGGTCCAGAACGTCGAATCCGAACAGGTCTTGCCCGAGGATGTTGAAGAGAGCTTCACGGACCCGCTCCGAGGTAGGGCGCAACGCCGGGTCGGGCGGCACGCGCAAACGGCGTCCGCGCAGGCGACCCGCTACGATGCGCAGCGTTCCCATCCGAAGTCCGATGGACCGATCAAGTCGCCGGCGCGGGCGCGGCACCGCCGCCCTGCCGACGACGTCCGCCACCGCGTCCACCGCCAGATCCGCCGCGTCCGCCGCCACCGCCGCGGCTTCCGCGCCCGCCGGGTTGGCCCCGCCGGCCGGATCCTCCGCGCCCACCGTCGCGAGAGTCGCGCGGTGCCGGTGCATAGGGGAAACCAGCCACGGTCTCCCGTCGAACCGCGTGGCCGAGCATCTCCTCGATCTGCGCCGCCCTGGCCCCGTCGAGCTCGCTCACGAGCGTGAGGGCTTTCCCCTCACGGTGCGCGCGCCCTGTGCGACCGATGCGATGGACGTACTCTTCGGCGTGCATCGGTACGTCGAAATTGACGACGAGGTCGATATCGTCGATGTCGAGGCCGCGCGCGGCGACGTCGGTCGCGACCAGCACGTCGAACACGCCGTTCCGGAAGGCGGTCAACGCGCGCTCGCGGTTGGCCTGCGAGAGAAGACTCGAGAGCGAGACGACCTCGTGATTTCGCGTGCGCAGGCGTCGCGCCAGCTCGGTCGTCATCTCGCGCGTCGCGGTGAAGACCAGGCACTTTCCCGGCCGGTCGCGGTCGAGCACGGCCAGGAGAAGGTCCACTTTCTGCCGGCTGGGTACTTCGAGAAAAGCGTGCTCGACGGATTCTTTGACTCGGATCGCGGTGTCGATACGCACGGTCTCGGGGTGCATCAGGTAACGCTCGGAGAGCGTCTTGATCTCAGGGGGGAAGGTGGCAGAAAACAGCAGCGTCTGACGGCTCATCGGAATGCGTCGGACGATGGCGTCGACGTCGTTGATGAACCCCATGTCGAGCATGCGGTCCGCCTCGTCGAGAACGAGAAAGCGCGCCCGCCGCATCGACACCCAGCCCTGCCCGAGGAAATCGAGAAGGCGCCCTGGAGTCGCCACCAGGAGGTCGCAGCCCTGGGTCAGCTCGGACTTCTGCTGCCCGCTGGAGGTTCCCCCGTAAGCGAGCACGGTACGGAGCGCCAGATGCTTGCCGAACCGCTCCGACTCGCCGGCCACCTGAATCGCCAGCTCGCGCGTGGGACAGACGACGACGGCATGAGGTCCGTCCCCCTCCGATTTGAACGCCTGGAGGATCGGGAGCAGATAGGCGAGGGTCTTCCCGGTGCCCGTCTGCGCGACGCCCACGAGATCGTGGCCCGCCAGGACCAAGGGAATCGCCTTGACCTGAATAGGCGTCGGCGACGTGTAGCCGGCTTCGTCCAGCGCTCGCTGAAGCTCCTCGCGAAGACCGAACTGCCGGAACGAAGCCGTCATCCGCAAAGAGCCCGGATCTCGCCGTCCTTGAGCAGACGGTTCGACTCTTTCGCCGCACCGAAGATCCGATCGACGCGCTCGTCGGTCGGCTCGACGCCGTGACTCTCGAGCCAGAAGATCACGTTGGACTTCCCGCTCATCGGTCCGATGCGGATCGACTGACGGAAGCCGAACTCGCCGGCGGGAACCCCGGAGTAGATCCTGTCGGCGAGCCAGGCGTCGCCTTTCTTGAAAGCCTTGATGACCGCCGCCGCGTGAACGCCCGTCGCGGTTTCGAAGGCGTCCTGGCCGACGACGGGGTAGTTCTGAGGAACGGGACGCCCGAGCGCCTCCGACGCCACCTGACAATACCTGCCGAGCGCCGTGAGGTCGCGGTCGATCCAGCCCAGCAGCTTGAGGTTCACGAGGAGGAGATCGATCTCCGCGTTGCCGCA
>JAYUCM010000022.1:0-6338 GCA_043740355.1 Acidobacteriota bacterium
GTACGAGGTCCCCGCCGGCAGCGGATCGACCAGGTTGGCGTCGAGCGCGATGTTCGGGCCGGCGTTGGTCATCACGACCGTGTAGGTCAACAAGCCGCCAGCCACGACGGGATCCGGTGCGTCGGCTTTCGTCACGCCGAGGTCGACCGTCTGCTGGGATCCCGTCTGGCAGTTATCCGCGATCGAGTAGAGGTAGTCGCCGGTCAAGGTGCCCGAGGCTCCAGCCTGAACGCCCCCGAAGTAGACTCCGGTGTAGCGCGCCCGCCACGTGACCGCATCACCGGGCATGGTTGGGGTCGTGCCGGTCAACGTCGCGGAGGCGGTCGTCGAGCACGTCGTCGCTCCATCGTCCCAGGAGAAGCCGCCCAGAAGCGGAGTCAGTGTGTTGTCGTACAGCGTCATTCCGCCGTTGACCACCGAACAATTCCGCGTCGGATCCTGATCAAGGCCGAGCGTGATCAAATCTCCCGCAGCCGCGCAGAACCGATACAGATCGACGTCAGTCGAACCGGAGACGCTCCCGTAGAAATACATGTTGCCGGCCACGTTCGCCCCGGCGGAGGTGTTGTTGGTGGCGTCGTTGAGCTCGACCGTCGCCGAAGCGAGAGGTGGCTGGACGACAGCGTAGAGCCGATAAGGCTCCGCCGCGGTCGACGCGCTGAAGTGATTCATGCGGATGTAGGAGGCCACTCCCGTTAGGGGCGTACCGTCGAGATTCGGCCCGAGCGACCCCCACGGGGTCGTGTTGTTCAAGTCGTCGTACTCGAGGGTGTTGACGCTGTCGGTGATCCGCATGTCGAAATCGGTCGAATTCCCCGAGACTGAGTCCGCTATCGCGAAGACGCGACTGCCCGAGGCCGGCGTGCCGATGGAGAAGAAGTCGACGTCTCCGGTCGGATTTGTGGCGCCCTCCATCGGGCAGGAGGCCGTGAACCCGTAAGCATTCGCCGTTGCGGGGGTGCCGTTGGGTTCCGTCTCCTGAACGCAGGGGCTTACTTCCACGGTGTAACCGCCGCCCGTTGTCGTGGCAGCCGTTTCGTCGACGAAGAGGAAGTACGTCGTGCCGCTCGTCAGCGTCTGACACATGATTTCTTCGGACGCGCTGAATTGAGCGGTGTTCGTGTTTCGGTTGGAGGCCACAAGTGCGGCCGTGCACGCGAATGCACTGGGAGCCGGACAGGTGGTCGTGTCGTAGATGACGAGGTTGCCGCTGCCCGCCGCGTCCGTTGTCTGCGCCCTGAAGGAGTACTTGCCAGTAGACGACGGCGTGAAGGACCACACCGTGTCGCGGCCGACCGACGTGCTGGTCGTTTGGCCAGTACCGGGGAAACACGTTGCGGTGGGCGACGTGATCGAGTAGTCGGCGACGGCCAGGGCGTTCGTCCCGGTTGCGATCTGATTCAGGGTCAGGGGCGTCGCGCCCGCGCATTTATCGTTGGAGGGGACGACGGCCTGGGTGATCCGCAGTTGGATTGCCGTGTTGCCGGATGTCGGGGTGGGCTCCCCGCCCCACTGATGGACCAGGATGAAGTAGGTCGTGCCCGCCGTCAGGGTGGTGTTCGAGATGACCGACTGGAGGACCTCGGTCGCGCACGTGTCGTCGTCGCATCCGAGGGCGCCTGCGAGCTGCGTATAGGTGCCGCCGCAGGCCGACGTCGAGGACGTGTAAATGGCCAGGACGGTGTCGTTCACCGTGCTTCCGGTGGGAGCATCCGCGCAGGTCGTGATCGTGTAGGACGCCGTGGTCGATGGCGTAAACTTGTACCAGATACTTCGCTGGACGCTCGTTTGGCAGGACGGCAGCGCGGCTGGATCGCCGGTCGTGGTCGCATCCGTGATGTCGGCTGTAACCGCGGTCAGGTACGGGAACGGACCGGCAGCCGGGATCACCTCGGCGCCCGCGCACAAATCGTTGGTCGGGGCCACGTTCGGCGCGAGGACGGCGTCGACGGCGTTGGCTGCGCTCGAATCGCTGTGCAGGGGAAGCGTCAAAGTCTTCGGGGAGCCCGCCGCCAATCCGATGCTGACTGGATAGTCTTCGGTGGACGCCGCCACGACGATCGTCACGCCGGTCACCGCGCCGTGCGTGTCGGATACGAGCCGCAGCTCGGCCTCGAGCGACTTGCCGGCGGCGCTCGTCACTTGCCAGATGTTGTACTGGGCCACGATTTTCCCGTCGACGTCCGAGAAGTCGAGGATCGTCGATCCTCCGGACAGCCGCGCCGTCAGACCCGTGGTCAACGCGAGCTCGAAGGTGAGCGGGCCTCCCTGCGCC
Source organism: Acidobacteriota bacterium (assembly GCA_043740355.1). Taxonomy (GTDB): domain Bacteria; phylum Acidobacteriota; class Polarisedimenticolia; order Polarisedimenticolales; family DASRJG01; genus DASRJG01. The sequence goes on from JAYUCM010000022.1 coordinate 2,276, forward strand.
AAGACATCGGACGGAGCTGCGCCAAGCGACAACCACTGCTGCACACCGGCGGGGTCATTGAAATACCACTCGGACAGAGGGGCGGTCCGCGTGAAATCGAGGCGGTTTCCGGCCACGCTCTGCGTCGCCGAGGTCACGGGCTGGATTTCTTCCGGGTGCCCGTACCCGGTCAACGCTAGGTTCACCTCCCACGCAAACGGGTCTTTCTCGGAAACGAGCCTCAACCCGGTGTCCGGGAAGTAGACCTTCAGCGCCTGCACGCTGTTTCTTCCGACGTACGTGCCCGACTGGCCGGCAAAGTTCGAGACCGGCTCCCACACGATGTTGTATGCGGGGTCGGGCGGCGGAGCGGACTGAGCAGTTACGATGCTCGCGGTCGTCGCGAGCAACGCGAACGCGAGAGCGGGGACGCTTAGAGTTAGATCCCTTCGCGTTGAGACAGTTTTATCCGTGCGACACGCACTCTTGCCCATTGCCCACCCCTTAATGAGTTATTGGAACTCCCCCGAGACGGACCACCAATGATTCTGCGGCAGACTAAGCCCCCACCAACAGTCGTAGCGTCCTACGCCGATCCATGAAGCGAGTCAAGCTCTAATACACGGGAAGCGTCAGAAGATATGCGGGGCACGTAGCGCGACCATCTGCCCTTCAGGTTCCACAACGCGGCGGCGCGGACATCAGTTTTGACCCCTACTCCACCATGAAGCTGGCGTTCGCGAGGGCCGGATCGTTTTTGTTGTACGTCCGCGTGTTGCGCGCCTTGTCCATCACCTGAAGCAAGACCACGCTCCACGTCCCCCTCCCCGCGTATTGCGGAACGGGGATCCTGGCGATCATGGGCGCGTCGGGGTGAGTCGGATCCGGTTTGGACGCAAAAAAAATCTTCGGAACCTGACCGTCTGATCCGACAGGTCCCTCGAACCGGCCGGACAACGAATCGACACCGCTCCCGTCGTCATGGGCCGTGACGGTCAAGGTGATCTCCGACGCGGCGGCGTTGGAGACGATCGCCGGCGAGACGGACAGCATGTCGATCACCGGGGGATCGGCGTCGCAACCGCCGCCGCCGGAGACGATGAAACCGACGCGACCGACCTGTGGAGCGTCGCCCGTGAGATAGGCCGTATTGTTGGCCTTGTCCGCGACGCGGAGCAGGTTCAGGGTCCATTCTCCGCAGTCGGCGTTCGCCGGAATCGGAACATCGCCTATCCATGAGGACTCGCCGTTCGCACGGCAGCCAAAAGTGATGAAGGCGGATTTCGAGGGACTCTGGAACGTGCCCGTGACCGACGCGACTCCCGAGCGATCGTCGTCGACGTCGACGACGATCTGGTTCTTCTCCCCCGCGCCGACCGTCCCCTTGTCGATCGCGACACGGTGCACCTCCGGCGCCGTGGAGTCGGACTCGTCCGAGGAAACGTGCAACGCCCCACCTTGAGGGACGGTCGCCTTCGCGAACACGAGGTTGAGGGGATTATCGGCCCGATCGACGATCTGAAGGGAGCCGACGAACCAGTCTCCCGTTTCTGCCTGACGGGGAATCGCGATCCTGACGGTGAATACGCCGCTTCCGGCCTCGTCTTGCGCGGTGAAGGGCACGATGGCCGCCTCGCTCGGGCTTCTCACGGTCCCGAAAACGAATTTGACCCCCGACAGATCGTCGCTGGCGCCGACGGAGAGGGTCGCCACGTTGCCGTCCCGGATCTCGGCGGGATCGAAGCGAAGGTACAGGAGGACAGGAGGATGCCGGTCGGACTCCGGATCGTCCGCGGCCGCGGGCGGCGCTTCTTCTTTCTCTGCGAGTTCGTTCGCCTGCGATGCTGTCGGGGCCGGCGGGGGTGCGGGGATAGGGACCGGCTGACGGATCGGGAGACCGGCCGGCGGAGCGACCTCGGCGCCGTGTGGCGCTGGCTGCGTTGTCGGTCCGCTCCCGCTGAGCGCGGGCACGCTCGGCGCCGATACCGTCGCTTGCGGCGTGCTTGCGATCGAACGCCCCGAGGAACGCGAGGCAGCCGCGTGGTCATCGCGGGAGCGAGGGCGCGACGCGATCGGTTCGGCGGGCGACTCCGACACGCGCGGCGGTGGCTCACGCGACGCTCGGGCGTCCTCACGCACGCCGTGTTCCTCGCGCGCCACGCGTTCCCCGGGCGGTGTCCCCTCTCCTCGCTCCGCTCGAGCGGCTGCTCGTTGGGGACTCCCGACCCGACCTATCCGATAGCCCGCCGCGAGCCCTCCGAGGAGGGCGATCATCGCGATGGCGATCCACGGCTTGCGCATGAGCTTTCCGGACCTCGACGGTCGCATCGAGGCTAGCACGGCGGCGTGATTCACCGGCGCCCTGAAGCTACTATGGCGCCCTCGCGTCGCGACGATACGACGGCTTCGGAGGAGGAACAGCCATGGCGAAAACGCTCTCGACGATGCTCGAGCTGGACACGCCGGCCCCCGAGCTCAGCCTGCCCGACGTCGTTTCCGCCCGAACGATCACGCTGGCTTCGTTCAAGGACGACAAGGCCCTTCTCGTGATGTTCATCTGCCGGCACTGCCCGTTCGTCAAGCACGTCGGGCACGAGCTCGCGCGCCTCGGCGTCGACACTCGGGGACGTGGGTTGGGCATCGTCGCGATCAGCGCGAACGATGCCGCAAACTATCCGGACGACGCCCCGCAGCATCTCAAAGAGATGGCCGGCGAGCTCGGCTTCAGCTTCCCGCTCTGCTACGACGAGACGCAGGAGGTCGCGAAGGCCTACAAGGCGGCGTGCACGCCGGACTTCTTCCTTTTCGATAAGGGAAGGAAGCTCGTCTATCGCGGACAGCTCGATGACAGCCGGCCGGACAGCGGAATTCCGGTCACCGGCCGGGACTTGCGTGCGGCGATCGATGCCGCCCTTTCCGGCCGGCCGGTCGACCCGAACCAACGGCCGAGCATCGGCTGCAACATCAAGTGGAAGCCGGGGAACGAGCCGCGCTACTTCGGGGCGCGTTAGCTAGGGGCGCGTCGCACCGGGCGGCGGCAACGTGATTTCGTTCAACCCCGCCGCCCGCAGCGCCGCATTGAGGGCCGGAAGGTCGCGCGATTTCACTTCTCCCCAGAGCGCGAGCGCGCGATCCAGGCGCGCCGCATTGACCTTGAAGGCGTCACGCTGCGGCTCCGTGGGGGCCCGATCCGATCCCTCGAGATCGATCTGCAGCTCGATCAGCGCGCCGCCTATCGAGCCGAGGTTCGGCGCCTCGTCGTCGTCTCGCGCGTTGAGCGGCGCGATCCTGGCTTCGAACGCCGCGATCGCATCGACGGTCGCCTTCGGCTTCAGCGCGTCGAGCTGCTTGCGCAGCTCGCGCAGCTCGCTCTCCGCTTCGCTTTGGCGCCAGAGCGCGGCCACGACATCGCGTGAGAGCGCGAGGGCTCCGGCGAGCGCGACGCTGTCGATGGCGACGCGGGGGTCGGCCGCAACGACGAGCGGCTTGACGTGCTCGCGTCCGGAAGCCCACAGCGCGACCTGGTAGGTGCCGGGGGCAACGAGCATGCCTTCCGGAAGCTTCGGCGTGTCCTCGCCGTCGACGGCGGCGATGCTGAAGTCGTATTTCGAGACTCGTGGGCGGGACGCCCGCAGGTCCCAGACGAATCGGTGCGCCCCCGGCTCGGCCGGAAGCGTGGGCGCGGGCCGAACCCAGCTTTCGGTGAAATAACGGTCGGCGGGAAGCGCGGGAGGGGTCTCGCCGCTGACGAAGCGCCGGACGACGCTTCCGCTTCCGTCGCGAATCTCGAGGCGGATCGGCTGCGTCGCTTGGGCGGCGAGCCAGTAGTCGATGACGGCGCCGGTCGGCGGGTTCTTTCCCGCCGCCTCGTCGGGCGGCAGCGGCGTGTCCTTGTTCTGGTTGCGCCGCACGCGTACCGCCTTTTCCGGTGCGAACAGATGCGCGGTGTCGCTCGCCGCGATCGCGTCGAGCTCGCGCAACGGGCTCACGTCGTCCAGCACCCAGATCGCACGCCCCTGGGTCGATGCGATCAGGTCGTTTCCGTGTACGAGCAAGTCGGTGACGATCGCCGTCGGGAGATTGT
>JAYUCM010000023.1:0-15726 GCA_043740355.1 Acidobacteriota bacterium
GCCGGCCGGCGGCTCCGGCGGAGCCGCTGCGGGGAGCCGCGCCTCCGCGAGGCAGAGATCGTCGACGAGGATGTTCGTGACGACCCTGTGGTTGACACGGACCTCGAACTCGGCGGCCGTCAGTCCGCCGACCGCGTCTTTCGGTCCGAAGACGGTGACGTCGATCTGAGCCAGGCGCGTCGACGCCCGCTCGATCAAGCCGACGTCGCGCGGATGCTCGGGAGCATCCGCCGCGAGCGCCGCGCCCGCCAGCACCATGCCGAACGCGAGGGCGCCTTTTCCTGGGGTCACGGTTGCTCGGTCCGGCGGTGCACGTTCGTCGCGGAAGCCTGATCGGTGGGGAGGATGACGATCTCCGCCAGGTTGACGTGGGCGGGCCTCGTGGCGACGTACACGATGACCTCCGCCACGTCGTCCGGTGTCAGCGGGGTCAAGCCGCGATAGACGGCCGAGGCGCGATCGGCGTCTCCGTGAAAACGCACGAGGCTGAACTCCGTCGGCGCGACCAGTCCCGGATCGACCGTCGCGACGCGCACGCCGGTGCCGAGGAGGTCGAGCCTCAGACCCAGGTTCAGCGCGCGAACGGCGTACTTCGAGGCGCAGTACACGTTTCCCCCCGGATAGATCTGGCGCCCGGCGATCGAGCCCAAGTGAATCACGATGCCTCGTCCTCGCGCCACGAGCAGAGGGACAACCGCGCGGTCCACATGCAGCACGCCCTTGACGTTCGTGTCGATCATCTCGTTCCAGTCGTCGATCGACCCCTCGTGAAGCTTGTCGAGGCCGCGCGAAAGGCCCGCGTTGTTGACCAGCACTTCGACGGCCTTCCAGGATGGCGGAAGCCCATCGACCGCGCGCCGTACGGCGACCGCATCCCGGACGTCGAGCGCGAGAATCCGCACGTCTTTCGCCCCGGCCTCGCGAAGCGCGGGCTGAAGCGCCGCCAGACGCTCGAGCCGGCGCGCAGCCAACAGCAGGCGGGCGCCTTCGGCGGCGAACGCGCGGGCGCACGCCTCGCCGATCCCTGCGCTGGCCCCGGTGATGAAGACGACCTGATCGGCGAGCCTGGATGGCATGGATTCGATCCTCCGGAGAAATGCAACTAAGGGTAGCGCAGCCGGAAGCGCCGCGCGCGCGATGGTCGCGCTGCGTGTTGTGGCGTATAAAAGCCCGATCCGAAGGGGGGAGCCGGCATGAGATGGAGCGTGCTCGTCTGCGGTCTCGCCGTGGTTTGTTCCGGCCCGACCTTCGGGCAGGCTGTCTCGGGAACGGCGTTCGAGGATCGGAACGCCAACGGTGTCCGGGACCAAGGGGAGCCGGCGATTCCGGGAGTGAGCGTCGAGCTGTATGGCACGCGGGACGTCGGCGGTGCGTTCGACCAGACCGTCGTCGCGGCGGCGGACGGCTCGTTCGTCTTGGCGCCCGGGAACGGCTGTTACCTGCTGCACGCCTCCGGTCCCGCCGGGTGGCGGCAGTCGTCGACCCGGACCGACAGCGTCATCGACACGACGCCCGGCTACGCGTTCCCCTTGGGCTTCGCGCGATACGCCAAGTTCGATCAGGCGATCGACGGGCTCAAGACCGGAGGCTTCCGCTACACCGCGATGGGGGACAGCATCTCGGCCAATTTCAACCTGTGCGGGGCGACGACGTTTTGGTACAGCCAGCAGATCCGGGACCGACTCGCCTGTACGGCCCCTGCGACCTCGGTGACGCTCGATCAGGCAGGCGTGAGCGGGCAGCATTCCGACGATCTGCTCGTCGACGACACGTCCGACAACAACAACGTCTTCCGGGTCATGGCCCTCTCTCCGCCGCCCCGGCTGATCACCCTCTCGATGATCGGGAACGACCTGCGGGGCGTCGACCCTCCTGCGAATCCGACGCAGGCCCAGATCAACCGCGCCGTCGACGAGATCCTCGACTCGCGGCAGAACCTGCAGGAAGCGCTCTCGACGTTGACGTCCCAGATCCCGGGGGTCGACATCGCGCTGAACACCCTGTACGACAACCTGGCCTACAACTGTTATTCCGGGGATTCGTCGCCGTTCCACCGTCAATGGCTTCCGATCGTCAACCGCATCTTGCGCGAGCTGGCGTGGGGCCAGGCACGCCGGGCGTCCGTGAACGAAGTCGCCGCGGAGCTCGCGCACGAGGACCAGAACGTCCAGTGCACCGGGTTCGATCAGATGATCTGCGCCGGCCCATTCAACCTGGACACCATCCACCCGAACAACAACGGCTACACCATCCTGCGCGAGAAGGTGTGGGAGGCCGCCGGCGGCGTGAACCTCGGGCCCAAGGACGCGACCGGTCGCACGTCGATCGCTGGTGCCGACGCCGGCTACCTCAGGCGGGTGCGCCGGATCTTCCCGTCGACCTACAAGACGGCGAACGGCGCGACCGTGGCGAACGGTGCCGCCGCGCTCGACGACGCCGACTCGGGCGCAACGGCTTCGATTCAGCTCGGGCTCGGCCAAGAGGAGTTCAGCCTTTCGGGTTTTCCCGATTTCTACGACGAAGACCAGATCGCCAAGGTGGTCGCCGGCGTGCGTTATCGGACCTCGGGCACCGTCAACGACGACTTCTACCGCATCGAAGCCTCGCCGTCCGGGACGTTCCGGCCTGCACCCGGTTACAACTACACAACCACGAACTGGAACTTCTACACGCCGCTCGTCGGCGGAGGCGGGCCGAACGCGCCGGCCTCGAACTCCGACTACCCGACGGAGAAGCTGCTCGCGCTGCCTAACGTCGCCTCCTTGCGTGAGGTGTCGTCCACGCTGACGAAGAACCCGGTGCTCGCGGGCGGAGCGGGGGAGTACGACTGGCCTGCCGTCACGCGCGCCGATCTGGCGAACACGGTCACCCGCGTCGCCTCCGCTCCCGTGGCGGCGACCGCCGGAAACGACCTCTACCAGGTCGAGCTCGAAGCAGGCTGGCTGGACCTGTACGGATGGCAGAAAGCGAGGCCTGCCGAGGTCGCGCACCTGGAAGAGCTCCGGCTCGCCGACGGCACGATCGAGTTTTCGTTCGACGCGTTGGCATCGGCGCAGCGTTACAACCTGTACTTCGGTCGTCTCGGGACGCTGCGCTCGGGTTCCTACGATCACGGGATCTCGGCCCCGGCCGGCCCGAAGTGCGCCGCGACCGTCGTGGACCTCGGCGGGGGACGCTTGAAGATCGTCCTCACGGCGGCGGCACAGCCGGGCGAAGACGCCTACGTGCTGATCACGGGGCACGTCGACGACGTCGAGTCCCCGGCCGGCACCGCAAGCGGCTCTGTTGAGATCGAACGCCGTCAAAGCGTGTGCAACTAAGACGAAGGCTGCCGCGTACCATTCCGCGTCGCGTGCCCGACGGGGCGCCGCAAAGGAGATCGCGCCCATGGCCCAGATGCACGAGGTGGATTACGAGCTCTTCGGTGACGCCATGCAGTACGTCGAGCTCGAGCTCGATCCGGGGGAGGCCGCGCTCGCCGAGGCGGGCGGCCTCATGTACATGGACGACGGCGTCGGTATGGAGACCATCTTCGGAGACGGCTCCCGCCAGTCGAGCGGCTTTCTCGACGCGCTCGTGGGGGCGGGGAAGCGGCTGCTCACCGGGGAGTCGCTCTTCATGACCGCGTTCATGAACCAGGGGCAGGGGAAAAAGAAGCTCGCCTTCGCCGCCCCCTATCCGGGGAAGATCATTCCCGTGCACCTCGCGACGATCGGCGGCGAGCTGATCGCGCAAAAGGACGCGTTCCTCTGCGCCGCCAAAGGCGTCAGCCTCGGCATCGCCTTCCAGAAGAGGCTCGGCGTCGGGTTCTTCGGCGGCGAGGGTTTCATCATGCAGCGACTCCAGGGGGACGGCTGGTGCTTTCTGAACGCGGGCGGCAACATCCTCGAGCGTGTGCTGGCGCCGGGCGAGCTGATCCGCGTCGACACCGGCTGCATCGTCGCGTTCGCGCCGGGCATCTCCTACGACATCGAGGTGGTCCGCGGCGTGAAGTCGATCCTGTTCGGAGGAGAAGGGCTGTTCTGGGCGACGCTCCGGGGGCCCGGCAAGGTGTGGCTGCAATCGCTGCCCCTGTCGCGCATGGCCCAGCGGATCTACGCGGCGGCGCCGCAATCGGGTGGGCGTGGACGCGAGGAGGGCTCGGTCCTGGGAGGCCTCGGACGCTTGCTCGACGGCAACAGCTAGAAAAAGGGGACACTCCCCTTTAATCAGGTGACACTCCTCTTTTTCTTCAAAGCTCCCCGGATACCGCTTTGTGCGAAAAAGAGGAGTGTCACCTGATTAAAGGGGAGTGTCCCCTTTCTTGAAACGACGCGGCGACGCTCGCCGCGACCGACGGCGCCTCCGCGAGGCAGGAGTTGATCGCGATGCCGCGGTAGGAATTTCCCGCGAGGAACAACCCGGGAACTTCCCGAAGCCGCGTGTCGATTGCGGTCAGGCGCTCCGCGTGGCCGAGGACGTACTGGGGGATCGCGCGCGTGTGCCTGATCGCCAGCGCGAACCGCGGCGCGGCCCGCACGCCTGCCAAGGACGCAAGGGCCGACACAGCGGTATCGATGAGCGCGTGATCGGTCGCCTCGACGGCCGCGGGGTCGCGCGCACCGCCCATCATGACCGTCGCGAGAACGTGTCCTTCCGGGGCGCGGCCCGGAAAGATGTTCGAGGGGATCAAGACCCCCAAAACCGAAGCAGCCTCCCCTCGGGGCACGAGAAAGCCGAAGCCCGCGAGTCCCTTCACGTCTTCGCGCGCGAAGCCCAGGTGCAAGACCGCAACGCCGACCGCCGGGATTCCGGCGACCGCCGCGGCCAACGAACCGTCGAGGCCGTCGAGAAGCGGCGCGGCACACCACGACGGGCATGCGAGAACGACAGCCTCCGCCTCGCGGGGCGGCGCGCCGTCGACGGCGAGGCGGAAGCCGCCGCGCGGGAGCCGCTCGAGGTGCGTGACGCGAGCGCCGCGTCGCAGACGCGAGCCGAGCGCCGCGGCGAGGGCTTCGGTCAGCTCCTTCAGGCCGTCGGGAAACGACGTCAGGCGTCCCGACGGGCCGGCCGCCCCTGAACCGGCGCCGCGCCGGGCAATCATCCCGCGCACGAGGCCGCCGTGATCGCGCTCGAGCGCGTGCAGCTTCGGAAGGGCTGAACGGAGCGAGAGGGTGTCGGCGGTCCCGGCCCAGATGCCGGTGACGAACGCGTCGACCAGGACGATCGCCGCTTCGCGGCCGATCCGGCGCCGCGCGAAATCGAACACCGACTCGTCGGCAGTGGAGCGCCGCCGCGGCACCAGCGGCTCGCCGAGGACGCGAAGCCGTCCACGCAGGGAGAGCACGTCCGAGCCCAGGAACGAAAAGAGGCCCGACGGGAGCTCGCGGAGCCTTCCGCCGCGGACGACGAAGCGACGCTTCGCGTTTTCGTTCGCTCGCGTCAACCGCGGGCCCAACCCGAGGCGGTTGCAAGCGTCGAGGGTCGCCGGGACGTCGTCCAGGAACCCGGTCGGCCCCCACTCGCAGAGGTAGCCGTCCCGACGCTCGGTGCGGATGTTGCCCCCGGCGCGCGGCGCCGCTTCGAGCACCTGGACGCCGACTCCCTGGGGAAGCAGGCCGGGACGCGTCAGCAGCTCCCACGCGATCGCGAGGCCGGCGATACCGCCGCCGACGACCACCACGTTTCGCGCCATGACGACCTCCCGGAAGCGTGGCCACGATAACCCGGCTTGACCGCTTTATACTTGTAGGGTACAAGTAACCACGTGAAGCCCAACGCAAGCGACGCCCGCCGTCTTCGCGATGCGATCCGCGCGCTGGTGCGGCGCTTCGCGATCTCGGAGCGGGCGGACGTGGCCTGTTGCGGGATGACGGTCGCGCAGGCCGCGACGCTCGAGACGCTGGCGACCGAAGGGCCCATGCGCCTCGGGGACCTCGGCGCACGGCTCGGCATCACGCCGAGCACGCTCACGCGCAATCTCGCGCGCCTCGAAGAGCGCGGACTCGTCAAGCGCTATGCTGAGCGCGGGGACGGCCGGGCGTTTCGCGTGGCGCTGACGTCGGCAGGTGGGCGCGCGGCCGGCGACGTCTTGCGGCAGGATCTGGCCTTTGCCACGAACATTCTGTCGGGGCTTCCCGACCGGAAGCGCCGCGACGTGCTCGAAGGCCTCGAAGGACTCCTGGCCGCCGTCCGCGACGCGACGGAAGCTTGCTGCCCAGGTGCATTCGACCATTTGATGAGCGGCATCCCGCATGCCGGGACGGCCGCATCGAGGAGAACGTCATGAGCGAGTCAACACGCGGCACGATCGTCGACATCGTCAAGGAGCGCTACGGCGCCATCGCCGAGGGGAAGGCTTTCGGCACCTGCTGCGGAGGATCCCAAAGCGAGACGCTCGCCATCGGCATGGGGTACGACACTGCGGATCTCGCCATCCTTCCCGACGAGGCGAACCTCGGCTTGGGGTGCGGGGCCCCCGTCGCGCACCTCGGCTTGAAGCCGGGCGAGACCGTGGTCGACCTGGGTTCGGGGGCGGGGATCGACGCCTTTCTCGCGGCACGCGTCGTCGGACCCGAAGGCAAGGTCATCGGCGTCGACATGACGCCGGCGATGCTCGCCAAAGCGCGCGCAAACGCGGCGCGCTCCGGCTTTCTGCAGGTCGAGTTCCGTGAGGGGCGCCTCGAGGCGCTCCCCATTGCTGATTCCAGCGTCGATGCGGTGACGAGCAACTGCGTCATCAATCTCGTCCCCGACAAGGCCGTCGTCTTCCGCGAGATCGCGCGGGTCTTGAAGCCCGGCGGGCGCCTCGCTATCTCCGACATCGTGCTCGACGCCGCGCTCCCCGAGGCGATCGCCAACGACGTGTACGCGTACGTCGGGTGCATCTCCGGCGCAATCCTCCGCGAGGACTACCTCGCCATGCTGAAGACGGCCGGATTCGACCGGGTCGAGATCCTCAAGGACATCGACTACCTCGCCGCGGCCGGCGACACGCTCGACGATCCCGTGGCCGGCGCGCTCAGCCGCAACGGCCTGGCGCTTTCGGACATCGCCGGCAAGGTCCGCTCGATCACCTTCAGGGCGGTCAAGCGCTGAGGGGAAGTCGGCTTGCTTGAACATACCCAGAATGGGTACTAATATACCCAATATGGGTAAGAAGCCAAGAGCCTCGGCGCGGCCCACGAGTCTGGCCGGCGCGCTTTTCTCCGCCACGCAGCAGCGGGTGCTCGCGTTCCTATTCGGCCAGCCGGAGCGCAGCTTCTACGCCACCGAGTTGATCGGGCTCGTCGGCGCGGGGTCCGGTGCGGTGCAGCGCGAACTCGCTCGGTTGGCGCAGAGCGGGTTGGTGATGGTCACCCGGGTAGGCACTCAGAAGCACTATCAGGCGAACCCGCGTTCGCCGATCTTCACCGAGCTCCGCGACATCACACAGAAAACTGTGGGATTGGCCGATCCATTACGGGAGGCGCTCGCGCCGTTGGCGCCGCGGATCTCGGCGGCTTTCGTGTTTGGCTCGGTGGCCAAACGCACCGACAATGCCGCCAGCGACATCGACGTTCTCGTGCTCTCCGACAGCGTCGACTACGCGGACACTTTCGCGGCGCTGCAATCCGCGGAAGCGCGACTCGCGCGCCGTATCAACCCCACGGTCTACTCCCCGGCGAACTGGCGGAAGAAGCGGAAGCAAGGTAATTCGTTCGTCGTGAAGGTATCGGCACAGCCCAAGGTGTTCCTCATCGGCACGGAAGACGCACTTGGCTGAATCCTCGAAGGAACTCGCGAACCTCGCCCGCATCGGCAAGCTGGCTGTCGAGCCCGGCACGCGCGGCGAGCTCGACGGACTGTTGACTTCAGGAAGCGAGCGATTGGCGGACGCTCGTCATGAGAGTTTGGCGCTGTCGAGTCGATTCGACCTGGCTTACAACGCCGCCCATTCCTTTTCGCTCGCGGCGCTGCGCTGGCACGGCTATCGCTCGGAGAGCCGCTACCTGGTATTTCAGGCTCTGCCGCATACCCTCGGACTACCCGCGGGCGTGTGGCGCGTCCTTGCCAAGGCACACGAACTGCGAAACAGCGCGGAGTACGAAGGACGCCTCGACATCGATGCGACGCTGCTTCGAAATCTCATCGATGCTGCGGAGGTCGTCCGAGCAGCGACTGCGGCGTTGCCTGCTCTGCCGCAACGCTGAGACCTGCGCCCCGGGCGGTGGTACCCTCCCGCCACATGCGACGCAACTTCAAGGACCTGACGGCGCCCGAGGTTCTGGGCCTCGCGATCTCGCTCGAGGAGGAAGACGCGCGCATTTTCCGTGAGTTCGCGCGCCTCCTGCGCCCGAACTTCCCGAAGGCGTCCGCCACGCTCGACGGCATGGCGGCCCAGGAGGACTCGCACCGCCGCCGCCTGATCGATCACTTCCGCAAGAAGTTTGGCGAGGAGATCCCGCTCGTCCGCCGGCAGGACGTCCGCGGCTTCGTGCGCCGCGATCCGGTCCAGTCGTTGCGCAACCCGAGCGTCGACCACATTCGCCGTCGCGTCGCGCTGATGGAGCTCGAGACCGCCCGCTACTACGAGAAGGCCGCGCAACAGGCCAAGGACGCGGAGCTGCGGCAGCTCCTGGGCGACCTCGCGGAAGAAGAGCGCAAGCACGAGGAGACCTCGGCGTCGTTCGATCCGTCGGCCCAGCCCGAGACCGAGCGCGAGGAAGAATCGCGCACCTCGCGGCGGCTCTTCCTGCTGCAGGTCGTGCAGCCGGGGCTCGCGGGGCTGATGGACGGCTCGGTGTCGACGTTGGCGCCGCTGTTCGCATCGGCCTTCGCGACGCGCAGCAGCTGGTCCGCCTTTCTCGTCGGCATGGCGGCCGCCGTCGGCGCCGGCATCAGCATGGGATTCGCCGAAGCGCTCTCGGACGACGGCAGCCTCACGGGCCGCGGCCGTCCGCTCCTGCGCGGCGTGATCTGCGGCCTGATGACCTTCCTGGGCGGCGTGGGGCACGCGCTCCCGTTCCTGATCCCCAACTTCATGACCGCGACCGTCGTCGCGACCATCGTCGTGGCGGTCGAGCTGCTGACGATCGCCTGGATCCGGAACCGCTACATGGACACGCCGTTTCTCGCCGCCGCCTTCCAGGTCGTCGTCGGCGGTGTGCTCGTGTTCCTGAGCGGAATCCTGATCGGCTCGGCGTAGCGTCGGCGTCCGACCCTGGGCGATGTCAGGGCGGTGGAGGAGGCGTGGGCGGCACGCTTTCCGTCGGGAGCGGCTCGGCCGATCCGTCGGCCGCAAACCGCGTGAGAAGAACCCCCGTAGGGAGTGAGCCCGCGCGGCATCCGTCGGCGTCGATCATCACCAGGCGGTCGACTTCGCGCATCAGGTCGAGGCGCCCGGACTCGGCGCGAAGCTCGCAGAGCGGCCGAGTCTCCGGTCCGAGCCGGTAGATCAGCACGCGTTCGAGGTCTCCGCCGAACCCTCCGCGCGCGTCGAGCGCACCCGCTCCGGGCGGGGCACCGATGAAGCGCAGTGCGACGCGCACTTCGGCGCCCGGGTTCTCCGCGGCGTCGGGACGGACGCGCCGGTACCACGGGCGATCGCCGGCGGGGCCGAAAACGAAGCTGGCATACGTGCACCCCGCGAGCTGGGAGCCCCCCGCGCACTCGGCGACAACGTACCAGCGGCGGCCGTCGCGGTCGGCGCGGGCGGCGGCCCGGCGCGCGACCTGGGCCTCGGGGAGCGTTTCTGGAATGTCGAGGGCCCGATCGAGCGCATCCACCGCGCGACGTCTGAGGGCCGGCCCGTCGGTGCGCGCCCAGGTCGGATCGCGCGAGAGGTCGAACGGATCGACGTCGGCTGCATGCACCATCCTCCAGAGAAGATCCCTCGCGGGGCGCGCGCCGGGAGCGGCTCCGGCAGGCTCGCGGGCGGCGAGGCGCCGCGCGACCTCCATCGAGGTTTCGAGGAAACGATCGTAGTTGCGGCACCGCGGCGGTCGCGGCTCCGCGTCCAGGCACCCCGAAGCGGCGGGATCGAGCGAGCGGACCGCTTCGGCGCCGCGGCGCTCGAGCTCCGCCGCAGCCGCGGCGCGCTCCGCGGCGTCATCGGACCACAACCCCTCTCCGGCCTTCTGTGGCGCAGGTTCGCTCGCGCGCGTACACGCGCAGCCGGCGAGCAGGAGCGCGGCCATGATGCCCCCGCGCACGGACTCACCGCCTCGTCGGACTGGGACCGAAGAGGTAGAAGATCTTGCCCACCTTGTTCTTCGCGAAATCCGCGAGAGAGCGGTCGATGCAAGCGGCGCCGGATTGACCCGTGGTGCACTCGTAGACGGTGCCGTCGTGCAGCAGCACCATGTGCGTCACCGACCCCGCGCCGCCCGCCGCCACCTCCATGGCGTAGAGGCCGGTGGGATCATCCTTCACCGCCGCTTCAATCTGCTCCGCGGAGGCGAAGTAGTTCGCCGTCGTCTCCTTCTTTCCGTCGGAGACTTTTCGCCGGACGAGCGGGAGCAGATAGCGATCCCGGGCGCAGTGGACGTTGCTGACACCGCCGAAGTTGGCGCAGGAAGCCTCGTACGGCGCGTTGTGGACGTTTCCGGAGGTGTAGATCGAGAGCATCATGTTCACGTACGTCGTGCAGTCCATCTCCACCGGACCCGTCTGGAGCATGAGGCTGGTGAGCTGGAAGGCATAGTCGGTGCGCCACGACACTCCGTACACGGCCCGATTACCGCCGCCCTTCTCTGCGCCGGCGTTGTACTTGATTTTCTTATCCACGAACCACTTGTGCATCGTCTCGATGCCGGGCATCCCCGACTTCCCCGGCATCGGAATCAGGATGTCGGCCTTCCAAGCGAGCAGCATGAGGCAGTAGTCCTCGGGGTCGACGGAGTCGCTCAGCTTGGCTCCGTTGGTGAGGTTTTTCTTCTGGAACGACGTCAGCGCGCCCAGAGTCTTGTCGCCCCACCCACCGTCGGCGCCGCCGGGCACGACTTCGCCCGCGGCGAGAAGCAGTTGCTGGAGCGCCCGCACGTCGTCCTTGTGGTTTTTCTGCCCCTTGCCGACGCTCAAGGAGAGGAACTTCCGCGTTGCGGCCACTGGACCTCCTTCGGAGTGGAGCCTTCGGATGGGACCAATCATGCGAGCGTAGTGGGGGCGCGAGCCGTCTGTCAATGCGGAATCCTGATCGGCTCCGCCTGGCTTCGGCGTAACGACTTGCCGGAAAGCCCCGCCGGTCCTGGGCTCCCGCTATGAACAGTTCGAAAATGTGAGCCGATTCACGCCGCCGCGTCCTTCCGGTCGGCGTACATCCATGCCGTGAGACTCCTTTGCGTGGCCTTGCTGCTCCTTCCATCCATGCCAGCGATCACACGCGCCGCGGAATCTCCCGCCTCGTTCTCCGAGCCCGCGGCCGTGCTCGTCAACGTCTCCGAGCGGGACCTCAACCGGATCATCGTGGACTCCTTCCACAGAAACGGTGGACCGCGATTCGAGGGGGCGAAGGAGCGAGTCTCCTCGAGCGTGGCCGATCTCCGCTACCACGCGCTCTTCTCGGACCCGGTGGTCCGGCTCGGCAGGGACGGCTCCGCTCGCGTGTCGTTGGACATTCTGGACGCTACCTTACGCATCGGACGGCTCGAGGCAAAAATCGGCGGACGGCAGGCGCGATGTGAGGAGGCGGGTCTCGACGTGGACCCCGGAAGCCCCCTCTCGGTCGACCTGTTGCTCGATCTCGCGATCACGAACGGCGCTCTGCGGGTGAATCCGACGAGCGTCGAGATTCCCGATGTGGGAGACCGTCTCCGGCTCGTGGAGCCGGCGCGGTGCAGGAATACCCCGCTTCCACGCTGGCTCCTCTGGTGGGTCGGGAAGTCCTATTTCCGTCGTTCGGTCGCCAACCTCGACAAGATTGTCCTCGAGCGCGCGCGGAAGAGCGCTCTACGCTTTGAAGAGAAAGAGAGCCTGCTGACGAGGCGCTGGGAGATGCCCAAGGCGCATGACGACGACCCCGGGACGAGCCTTCGCCTTTTCCCCGAGACGCTCGACATGAGCGGCGGCTCGCTGCTCGTCGGCTTGACCGCCTCGAGCGCCGGCCCGGCCCTCCCGTCCGCTCCCCTGAGGCGCCTCAATGGCGGGACCGGGCAGCTTCCGTCCGGCTCCTTCGTGGCGCTCAAGGAGTCGTTCGTCAACGAGATCTCTCGACGCGTCGCTTCCAACAAGTCGAAATCGCAAAAGAGGTCCACCGGCCACTTCCGGAAGCTGCTCGCGAGCGACGCGGCCTACACGCTGGTCCCCGGACTACGCAAGATCGGCTCCAAAGAGAACGTCTACTTCGATGTCGCCTTCCCCTCCGCACCCCGTTTCGAGTTTCGCCGCCTCGATGAAGGGAGTCAGGCGTTGATCCGGGTTCTTCTGTCGGGTGTGGAGATCGCCGTTCGGAAGGACGAAGGCGGACGCAAGACGCTGCTCGGCACGCTTCACATCGATTCGGGCCGGATGGCGGTCGTCCCCTCCAAGAATCTCCTCGGGGGCATCTCGTTCCGCGTCGTGGAGAACCAATGGCAAGTGTCTTCGACGGGTCTCGAGTTCGATGAGGATCTCGTGGCGGCGACGCTCCAAGAGATCACGTTCGGGAAGGTCTTCGCGGCGAGCTACGAGCCCTTGCTGATGCGCGCGGTGCGTCTGGGCGGAACCGAGTTCGTCCCGCAATCGTTCTCCGTGACCGACCGCTACCTCGTCATCGCGCTGGGGGAGCCGCGGCCGCCCGAGGTGCCAGGCCCTGCCGCAGCCGCCAAACGAACAGATATCCCTCTCGGGTCACGCTGACGAGCTCCTTCTCTCCGTCGCCGTCGAGGTCGCCCACGGCGGGGGCCGAGAAGACCCATCCTCCTGTGAACTTCGGGAAACCCTCGGCCTCTCCTCCCGCTTTCTTGAAGGCGTGGAGGAGATAGCCCCCGCTGCTCAGGAGGATCTCTCGCGACCCGTCGCCGTCCACATCGGCCGCGAAAGGCGCGGCCAGAAACGTCAGGTCTTCCATCCGGCGTGGATAGCTCGGGATCATGGGAACGGACCGCGCGGGTGCAGGACCCGGCAGCAGGTCCCAGCCTCCGAGCACCGGAGGCACATCCAGCGGGACGCTTGGGTTCGTCCGCAAGCTCAAGATCCGGAGGGGGAGCAGCGGAGCGTAGAGCTCCATCTCGCCGTCGCCGTCCGTGTCGGTCACGATCGGAGAGCCGGGGCTCGCCAGAAAGCTGATCCCCTGCAACTCGGAGTCGGGGCCGGGAAGAAGCGCATACCGAGCGAGAATTGCCGGTGCGCCGCCGGGTCGGTGATCCAGCAGGAAGATTCCGGATCCGGTGACCCCGTACAAGATCACCTCCATGTCGCCGTCCCGGTTCGCATCGACGAGCACGGGCGTCATCTGCACGCCGGTGGCGAGTGTCGGCAGGAGGACGCCACGCAGGAGGGGAACCTCGACCGGGTCCCATCCCTTGAGGAAGGGCCCCCCGGGATGCAGCGTCCCATCCGCGTGGATCGCGTAGGCAGCCGCCAGCCCCTGCGACACGCCGTTTCCGCCGAAGACGATCTCGGGGCGGCCGTCGCCGTCGATGTCCCCAACGACCGGGGACGAGACGAGCTTCGATCGCTTACGGGTCCTCGGATCCTCGACCGCGACCGGAAATCCTGCGAGCGGCTTGCCGTCTCCGCGCCAGGCGTAGACGTTCCCATCGAGTGCGGTCACGACGATCTCTTTGCCCCGCTTTCCGTCCAGGTCCGCGAGAGCCGGTTTCGAGAGGATTCCGCTCTCCAAGAGCTCCTTCGGGGCGGCGGGTCGGGACGATCCGGGGCGGATCGAGACCGGGAAGCCCTTCAGGCGCTCGCCTCTCGAGTTGAAGGCGTAGACCTTCCCCTCCCGCGAGGCCGCGACGATCGCCAGCTCGCCGTGCCCGAGGAGGTCCGATACGACGGGCTCGCGGATCAAGGTGTCGCTTGAAAGCAGCCGCTGCTCGTGAAGTCCCGAGGGTTCCCATCTCAGGATCCGGATCGTTCCATCGGCCGTCGCGAGGACGACCTCGTCCCGGCCGTCCCCGTCGAGATCGGCGACGACCGGAGCGGCCTCGCCGCTGGCGCCGACGTTCCGTGGGAAAGACTCCATCCAGTCCGGGTCGTTGAGCACGAAGAAGCTACGGCGCGACTCGGCCACGAGCCCCCTGTCGTCCGTGACGCGGAGCCTCAGTGTCACCGAGTACCGGTCGCGGTCCTCGCGCTTCGTCGGTGCCTTACCTGCGGACTTGGGCAGCTTCTCGAAATCCAGGGTCCCGAGCGTTCCCTCCTTGTTTCCGGAGACCGCGCCGCCGGCCACGGGCACGAACTCATCGTCCCGGGGCTCGACGCCCAGGGCGTACTCGAGGACGAAGGTCGCGCGCTCGGTGCGTGGCACGCGCATGGTGCCCGTGACGGCCATTCGCGGTGTCGCGGACGGCGAGACGATCTCGAACCAATCGGGAGTGGCGAGATCGGCGATCGGCGGGATGCGGCCGCCTTCCACCGCGAGGACCGCCCGGAGCACGTTGACCCGCCCGTAGCCGGTGATCGTGTCGAACCCCTTCAGGCCTCGGTAATACAGGGAACCCCAGTCGGGGGAGGTGTTGTCGAGGTCGTCCGTCGTCATCCTCAGGATCTGGTACAGCTCTTCCGTGGCGAGCGGCGCCACCCCCGCATCGCGCGCGGCCGATTCGATCAGCCCGGCCACACCGGCGAGGCGAGCGGTGGAGCCCGACGAGCAGGTCGTGCCGGGAACCGTCACGGAGACCCTGGCGCCGAAGTTGCTGCACGGGCTCAAACCCCAGAACGTGGTGCCTTTCCGAAAGTCGTCCGCGTGGTTGAACCGGGTGGTGTTCACGTAGAACGCGTGGCCGTAGACGCTGGGATAATTATGATGGTAGGCGAGCTCGTCGGCGGCCGAGGCGATGATCGGAACGCCTTTGGCATAGGCGTAATCCACAGCCCGGCGGGCCGAGGGGGTGTTGTTGTAGCTCCCGAGCGCCGAGCCGATCACGGACGCGCCGGCGTCCACCGCGAAGACGACCCCTCGCGCAAACCTGTTGGCATCGACCACGAAGCTGTCTCCCACGCGAACGGGGAGCACGCGGCATCGCGGGCAAACGCCCGCTTCGTCGATGCCGTTGTTGGTTTCGGCCGCCGCGTTGGCCGCGATCCCGGTTCCGTGACGGAATCGGACGTCGTCGGAAGGATTGTTGTCGCCCCCCGTTGCGCCGCAGTGCGCTCCCTCGAAGAAGTCGTAGCCGCAGATGTCGTCGACGTACCCGTTTCCGTCGTCGTCGCGGCAGTTCGAGAACGCGAGGATCAGATCGCCCGGATCGAGGATCCCGTTGCCGTTGCGGTCGCCGACGCGGGAGTCTCCCTCGTAGTCGTCGATGTTGAAGACGCCGTCTCCGTTCCGGTCCTTGACGTTCGAGCCCTCGGGGAGGGGCAGCTCGCCCGGGTTCAGGTAGAGCTTTCGTACGAGGTCCTTGTAGTCCCAGAGGATTCCGCTATCGAGGACGGCGATCACGACGTCGTCGCGACCGACGGTGTGTTGCCAGGCGCTGTCGACCGACATGCCGATCGATCCGAGGGCCAACTCGCTCGGGTGCATCCGGCTGCGGTCGATCTCCGCCGGGATCCCGCTCAGGTACTCCCAGTTGCTCGCGTAGTTCGGATCGTTGGGCGGGCAGAGCTTGGGATCGGTCCCCA
>JAYUCM010000024.1:0-15714 GCA_043740355.1 Acidobacteriota bacterium
CGCCGTCCGCGAGCCGCAGCGTGTTCCCGTCGAACCCGGAGACGGTCGCGCCCGTCCGCACGTCCACCCCGAGCGCGGTGAGGCTGACGGCTGCGGCCCGGGACAACCGCTCGGACATCGAAGGGAGGATCCGCGTCCCGGACTCCAGCAGGACCACGCTGATCTCGCCGCGGGGGATCGCCCGGTAGTCGCGCGTGAGAACACGCCGAAGAAGCTCCGACACCGCTCCCGCGACCTCGACGCCGGTCGGTCCTCCGCCGGCAACGGCGATCGTGAGAAACGCGCGGCGCTCCGCTTGGTCGGTGGTCGCGATCGCGGTTTCGAAGCAGCGCATCAGGTGGTTGCGAAG
The DNA here is from genome assembly GCA_043740355.1 of Acidobacteriota bacterium. GTDB lineage: Bacteria > Acidobacteriota > Polarisedimenticolia > Polarisedimenticolales > DASRJG01 > DASRJG01. Next base: position 350 of record JAYUCM010000024.1, read on the forward strand.
GCGCAGCGCGCTGGGGAGACCCTTGAGCTCGAACCCGTGTTCGGCCACGCCCGGGACGCCGAACGTGTTCGTCGCGGCCCCGGACGCCACGATCAGGTGGTCGTAGGGGATATCGCCCTGCGATGTCGACAACACGCGCCGCGTAAGGTCGAAGCCAAGGACGGAAACGACGCGGAATTCGAGGTTCCGCTGTTTCCTCAGGATCGAGCGGATCGGGTAAGCGATCTCGGCCGGCGGGAGCGCGCCGACGGCGACCTGATACAGGAGCGGCTGGAACAGGTGGTAGTTGTTCTTGTCGAGGAGCAGAACATCGACCGGCGCGCGCGCCAGGGTGCGCGCCGCGCGCAACCCGCCGAATCCGGCGCCGACGATCACGACGCGCGGACGTGTCGTTCTCATGGTGGCCGGTATCCTAGGATCGAAGAGGACCGCCTGCTACCATTTCGCCTTCGAGAACGACGGATCCGGAGGCACCCCATGACCACCGCCACATGGAACGAAACCCTCGAGGCGCTCGGCGTCGGCCCCACGAGCCGCGGCGCGTCCGCGGGGTCGTGGCTCGACACGCGCGGCCCCGAGCTCGTCTCCTTCAATCCGTCGACCGGCGAGCCCCTGGGCCGGGTGCTCCAGGCCGACGCCTCAGACTACGACGCCGTCGTTCGAGTCGCGGCGGAGACATTCACGACCTGGCGCCTGGTCCCCGCGCCGCGGCGCGGCGAGGTGGTACGGCAGTTGGGTGAGGAGCTGCGGGTCCACAAGGACGCCTTGGGAAGACTCGTCGCGCTCGAGTCCGGGAAGATCCTCTCGGAAGGGCGGGGGGAAGTCCAGGAGATGATCGACATCTGCGACTTCGCGGTCGGTCTTTCGCGACAGCTGTACGGCTTGGCGATGCACTCCGAGCGACCGCAGCACCGGATGTACGAGCAGTGGCACCCGCTCGGGCCGATCGGCATCGTCTCCGCGTTCAACTTCCCGGTCGCCGTGTGGGCCTGGAACGCCGCGGTCGCAGCGGTCGCCGGCGATACGATGGTCTGGAAGCCGTCGTCGAAGACGCCGCTGACGGCCGTTGCGGTGCAGAACATCGCGCACCGTGTGATGGAGCGGAACGGGTGTGCCGGCGTATTCAATCTCGTCATCGGGCGCGGCGCGGACGTCGGGGAGCGCATGCTCGCCGACAAGCGGCTTCCGCTGATCTCCGCGACGGGATCGTGCCGCATGGGGCGCCGGATCGCCGTCGTCGTCGGAGAGCGGCTCGGCCGCACGCTCCTCGAGCTCGGCGGGAACAACGCGATCATCGTCATGGACGATGCGTCCCCTGATCTCGCGGTGCGCGCCGTGCTGTTCGGAGCCGTCGGCACCGCGGGGCAGCGTTGCACGACGACGCGCCGCCTCATCCTTCAAAAGGGCATCGCGAAGGACGTCGTCTCCCGCCTCGAGAAGGCCTACGGTCAAGTTCGCATCGGCGACCCGCTCGACCCGTCCACCCTGATGGGCCCGCTGATCGACGAGGGTGCGGTGGACGACATGATGGCCGCGCTCGACCGGGTCAAGAAGGAGGGCGGGGAGATCCTGTGCGGCGGAAGGAGGCTCGACCTCCCGGGGCACTTCGTGCAGCCGACGCTCGTGCGTGTCACCAAGGGGATGGAAACGCCCAAGGACGAGACGTTCGCGCCGATCCTCTACATCTACGACGTGGACACCCTGGACGAGGCGATCGCGATCCAGAACGACGTCCCGCAGGGATTGTCGTCCGCGATCTTCACCGACAGCATGCGCAGCACCGAGGAGTTTCTCTCGCACCGCGGCAGCGACTGCGGCATCGCCAACGTGAACATCGGCACCTCCGGGGCCGAAATCGGCGGTGCGTTCGGCGGCGAAAAGGAAACCGGCGGCGGGCGCGAGTCGGGCTCGGATTCCTGGAAGGCTTACATGCGCCGCCAGACGAATACGATCAACTGGGGGAGGGATCTCCCCCTGGCGCAGGGCGTGAAGTTCGAACTCTAGGGGCAGCTCGCATGGACGCGCGGCGTGCCGTCGGAGGACGCGCCGAAGCCCGAAAGGCCGCAGGCATTGCGCGCCTGGATCACGTAGTACACGCCCGTGCCTTCGGCGGGGTCCAGCGGGTCGGAAAGAAAGGCCGCTGTCGAGGCGCTTCCCACGCAAGAAGCCGCGGAGACGTCGCCGGTTGCGCGCAGATAGTCGAGGTCGCCCTTGATCACGTCGTAGAGCGTGCCGGTTCCCGCTTCGGAGGCAAGAGAAGTCCACGTCAGGGTTGCCTTGTCGGGCTCGAAGCCCAACCCGTCGGCCTCGGACGGCGCCTCGAAGGCTCCGCCGTCGGCCGGGGCGCAATCGCAGGCGTCCGCTATACCGTCGGCGTCGCCATCGGGTCCCAAGTGGATCGCGTCATACGCATCGATGAGCCCGTAGCCGAACAGGTTGTTCGGCCGGTCTGCCGCACCGGTGCCCCCGCAGATCTGCGAACCCGTCCCCTGCACGATAGGACGGGCCGATTGACTGATGAGGCAGCGTGTGATCCCGATGTGCCCGCGCACCTGCGGTTTGGCGGACCAGAGGAGGGCGACCGCCCCAGCCGTGTGGGGGCTCGCCATGCTCGTGCCGCTGAAATTCGCATAGCCCGTCGGGGCCGCAGCCGTCGGGGGTACGGAGGAGCGAACGCTGACACCCGGCGCCACGACATCCGGCTTGAGACGATTGCTGCCGTCGATCGTCACCGGCCCCCGCGCAGAAAAGCTGGCGAGGTTGTTCGAGATGTCGGTTGCCCCGGCGGCGAACGACTCGTCGTAGAATTCGGGCGGGTCCGAGGCGCCGCTGCAACCCGAGCCGGGGTTCCCCACCGCGACCACGGCCAAGATCCCTGCCGCGCGCAAGGCCGCGAAGCTGGCCTGAAGCGTACTCGGAACGCATCCTTCCGATGACGGGCAGTTCCATGAGTTGTTGACGATATCGGGGGCCTTCGACGGATCGCCGTCGAGCTCGGGATCGCCGCCGATGGGGTACGGTGCGAGGAAGAACTGATTGCAGGCGATGTAGGTCGAGGGCTGGCCGTTGCCCCCGGAGTCCATATTGCGGCAGGCGATCCAGCGCGCGCCCGGCGCGACCCCGATCTGGTTCCCCGAACCGCCGTCGCCGACCATCGTGCCGGTCGTGTGCGTCCCGTGGCTATGGGGGTCGGCCGGCGCGGCAAGGTTTTCGATCGTCGCGTCGAACCAGTTGAAGTTGTGGTTCGCGGTGGCGCCGTTCCAGCCCCGGTATTTCCCCTTGATCGCCGGGTGCGTCCAGAGGACACCGGTGTCGGCCGACGCCACGACGATCCCCTCGCCGCGCTTGTTGTCCTGTGCCCACACCTTGTCGGCATCGATCTTCGTGACCCCCCACTCCGGCCCCACGGTGGGGGCTGTCGGTGCGGGCGCGAGAAGGTCGACGTCGATTCCGCGGACGACCGGATCGCCGATGATGCGCACGACCTCGCCGTGGCCGGCAAGCCGGTGGGCAAGCGCGAGATTGCCGCGCACCGCCAAGCCGTTGATGATGTAGAGCGTGCGGAACGGGATCCCGGCCTTGCTCAGCTCTTCGCGCACTTCGGCCTGCGACGACCGCGCGCGTTGGCGCAGCGCGTCGTAAACGGCGCGGCCCGCCCCGCGCTCCCCGTTCTTCCTGCGTGCCGCGGCGACGGCGGCGCCGAGTGAGTCCGCGTCGTCGAACAGCACGAGGAACGAATCATCGCCGACGGCGTTCAGACGAGACTGAAGCCAAGGAGCGATCTTGACGTTGGCAGCCTTCAGCGTGCCGGACTCGTCGACGGCGGCGGGGGCGGTCGAGACGGCGGAGACGGCGACGAGGAGCGAGACGAGGACGCGTGATCTCACGGGGACTCCTAAGGCGGTCTGGCGCACGGGGGATCTACGGCGAGGTCTTCCCGGTGTCAATGGATGGGCGGCCGATGCCGCGGATGTTGAAGTCCGGGGGCTCGATTTGGAGGGTCACGTGCTCGATCCCATAAAGGGCCGCAAGCTCCGCCGTCGCGGCGCGGAGCACGTCGTGGGCCCGCACCGTGAGGTCCATGACCAGGTGCGCGGTCAGGAGCGGCGCACTGCCGCCGAGCGACCACAGGTGCAGATCGTGCACGTCGGCGACTCCGGAAAGGGCACGGAGCGACCGGCGGATCTCCTCGGCGTCGAGATGCGCAGGGGTTCCTTCCATCAGGACGTGAACGGAGTCGAGAACGAGCCGGGCGGAGCTGAAAACGATAATCGCTCCGATGAACATGCTGGCCAGGGGGTCGGCCCAACGCCAGCCGCCGATCGCGATGAGGCCTGCTGCGACGAGCGTCCCGATCGACCCGAGCAGGTCGCCCAGTACGTGCAGGAACGCTGCCCGGGCGTTCAACCCCCGCGTGTGGCCGTGGAGGATCCAGGCGGCGACGACGTTGACGGCGAGTCCGCCCGCCGCGACCCAGGCCATGACCCCCGTCGCGACGTCGGGGGGCGCCGCGAACCTGTGGAGCGCCTCCCAGAAGATGAAGCCGCAGACCACGACCAGGATGACGCCGTTGGTCAAAGCGACCAGGATCTCCGCGCGCTGGTACCCGAAGGTCCGGCCCCGGTCGGGCGGCCGGCTGGCGAACCAACCCGCGAGGACGGCGAGGCCCAACGCCAGGTCGTCGGTGGCCATGTGCCCGGCGTCGGCGAGGAGTGCGAGGCTGTTCGACGCCAGTCCACCCGCGACTTCCGCGGCGGTGTACGCGAGCGTCAGCGCGAGGACCCATCGCAATCGCCGCTGAGCAGCCTGCGCGTCGCCCGCCGGGGTTCCGGGATGCCTGTCCAAGGTGTCGACGTGCACGCTGCGGCGCTCCAGGGGCCGTGAAGGTTAACCCAAGCGGGCGGAACCTGCCGGGCGCCCCAGCGTAGACTAACGGTGTACGGGGCGTTCCCCCGGAACCCGGAGGGTTCGATGATCGCTCTCTTTCTCGTGGGCGTGTTCGTGGCGTTCCTGATCGTCGTCCCGTTGCTGCTTCTCGGGCTGGCGCTTCGATTGGCGATCGGCCTGGCCCTGCTCCCGTTCCGGATCGCCGGTTTTGCGATCCGCCTGACGGTCGGCCTCGTCGTCGGCGTCGTCGGCCTGATCCTGGCCGGAGCGGTGCTCCTCATCCCCCTGCTGCCGGTCATCGCCCTCGTCGGCGCGATCTGGCTGATCTTCCGTCTCAGCAGGCGTCACTCGGCGGCGGGCCTCGCGACCGAGTAGGAAAGCCCTGTTCAAGCCCCTCAAGCGTTGACTAGTTGACGCCGGGAGCCCCCGCACCGCCGTCGGGCGCCGACTTCAACACGAGCACGCGCTTCAAGATCTCATCGAGAATCTCCACCGTGCGCCGGTGACGTTCCGTGAGGTCGTCGAGCTCGAGCAGCGACTGCCGGATTGCCGCCTCGGTCGGGAGACTCGCGCAGGCGCCGTTCACGGCGGTCTCGAACGACACCCGCTCGTCCAGCACGAGCCGCGGGAGGTCGTTGCCAGTCAGCTCGCGGACGAGGCACACCTGCGTCGCGAGCAGGTCGAGCTTGGCGCGGCGGATCGACGGATCGCCTTCGTCGACCGGCCGCTCGGGAATCTCCTCGGCGTTGACGAGCCGGTACGGCGCGTCGCGAACGACCTCGCCGAGCCGCACGCGGACCGATCCCGCGAGCTTGAAGTAATACCGGCCGTCCGGAGTCGTCTCGATCTCCTCCATGCGTCCGGCGGTCGCCACGGGGAAGTACTCCGGGTTCCCGGCGTACCGTTGCTCCCACCCCGGCTGCAACAGCGCGACCGCGATCGTCCCGTCCGCCGCGAGGGCATCTTTCACCATCACGCGATAACGGGTCTCGAACACGTGCAGCGGAAGCACGGTTCCCGGAAAGAACACGACGTCGGGAAGAGGAAATATCGGGAGCAGACGGGTGACCGGCATGCCGGCATGTTAGCGCGCCGGACGCCGCCGGGGGGCGGGGCGGACGCTCAGGCCGGTTTCCTGGCGACGATCCCGGCGAGCGCGCACGGAGGGCCTCCCGGAACGGCGGAGTCGACGCGCTCGTTCAGACGCAAAACCTCGAAGTCGGAAAAGACCGACGCGAGCTCGCCGGCCTCGAGGAGGTGCGCTGGATTCCGCGGCTTGCCGAATCTGAGCTGCTCTTCGAGGTAGGTCTGAAAGACGACCACGCCGCCGGGCTTCAAACCGTCCTTGATATCCCTGAAGAGCGGCCGGTGGAGGAAGTTGAACACGACGATGACGTCGTACGCCTCCATCGGAATGATGTACGTGCCGTCCTCGACGTTGCCGATGATGGCGCGGATCGGCGCGTGGAAGCGGCGCGCGGTGGCGCGTGCCTGGGTGACGACGTCGGGATCGACGTCGACGCCGTCAACGTCGAAGCCGCGGGTGGCGAGGTAGATCGCATTCCGGCCGTTCCCCATCGCGATGTCGAGCGCAATGCCCTTGGGCAGGGAATGGAAGTTGTCCACGAGCCAGGGCGTCGGCGCGATGAGCTGGTGTGGGAGGTGCTGGCCGTTGATGCCGGCCGCCAGCGGCCCGGGCCACCTGTCGATTCCGCCGTCGAGGTTGAACAGGTGGTGGTAGCCGTGCTCGGCCAGGAAGCTGCAAGCGGACGTGCTGCGAAGGCCGTGCTCGCAGACGACGGCGACCGGCATGCCGCCATTGGGGACTTCGGCCACGCGCGCCGGGAGCTCGTGGAGGGGCAGCAGAATCGAGCCCGGGATGTGCGCCTCCGCGTACTCACTTTCGGTGCGCACGTCGACGAGGCAGAACGGCTCGCCCATCGCGAGCTTTTCGTAGAGGGCGTCGGCCCCGATGGTCTTGAATCGGTCCCCCGGATGCAACGGCTGACTCCTCCCAAACCCGTGGCGTGACCGTGCGTCAATATAGCGAACGGATGGTGGGAATGCCCGTCGCCTAGCGGCGTTCGGGAAAAGGGCAATCGGGCCGGAGCGTGCAGGACGCGCATTGCGGGTTGCGCGCGAAGCAGACACGACGACCGTGCCAGATCAGGGCGGTCGCGGCGAAGCTCCATGCGGTCTCCGGGAAGATGTTCTGCAGCGCCATCTCGATGGCCACGGGGTCGGTCTCCTTCGTGAGACCCAACCGCCCGGCGAGCCGCTGCACGTGGGTGTCCACGGGGATCGCCTGGCGGCCAAACCAGACGGAAAGCAGCACGTTGGCCGTCTTGCGCCCGACGCCGGGGAGCTTCACGAGGTCGTCCATCGCCTGAGGAACCTCGCCGCCGTGATCCGCGAGGAGCGCGCGGGCTAGACCGACGATCGCCTTCGCCTTGTTCCTGAAAAAGCCGGCGGCGTGGATGAGCGCCTCGAGCTCCACGGGATCGGCTGCGGCGTAGTCCCGTACGCTCGGGTACTTCGCGAACAACGCGGGCGTCACCATGTTCACCCGCCGATCGGTGCACTGGGCGGAGAGGATCGTGGCGACGAGCAGCTCGAGCGCGCTTCCGTACCGCAGCTCGCAACCTGCATCGGGGTAGAGGGCCTTCAGCCGCGCGACGAGACGCTCCGCGCGCGCCGCGATCGCCGCCCGGCTCATCCGCCCGCGTTCTTGCGTCGCAGGCGCAGCCATTTCTTCAGATCCGGAAGCGCCAGCGTATTGAGGACGTCGCTCGCGGTGCACCATCCTCGGCGCGCGGTGTCGAGGCCGTACGCGATGTCCAGGAGTCCTTCGGTCGCGTGGGCATCGGGGTCGATCGCGGTCTTCATTCCCGAGGCCAGGCCGCGGCGCAGGCCCGCCGGGTCGAGATCGAGGCGCTGCGGATGGGCGTTGATCTCGATCGCGACGCCGCGCTCCGCCGCGGCGTCGATCAGCGCGAACAAGTCGAGCGGGTAAGGGTCGCGTGTCAGGAGCAAGACGCCGGTCGGATGTCCGATGATGTCGACGTAAGGGTTCGACGCCGCGCGGATCATGCGTTCGGTCTGCTCCGCCGCCTCGAGGTTGAACCGGCTGTGCACGGAGGCGACGACGAGATCGAAGGTCTTCAGGACCTCGTCGGGAAAATCGAGCGAGCCGTCGGCGAGGATGTCGACTTCGATCCCCTTCAACACGTGGAATGTCCGCCCGAGCTTTGCGTTCAGCGCGTCGATCTCGCGATGCTGTTCCTTCACCCGCTCGATCGACATCCCGCCCGCGTAGGCGGCGGCGCGCGAGTGGTCGCACAAGCCGAGGTAGGTCATCCCCATCGCGCGGGCGGCGCCCGCCATCTCTTCGATCGAGTTCAGACCGTCCGACCACGTCGAGTGGCAGTGCAGGATTCCCTTCAGGTCGTCCCGCACAATCAACCGGGGAAGCGCTCCCCGCTCCGCGGCTTCGATCTCGCCCGCATCCTCGCGAAGCTCGGGCGGAATGAAGGGGAGGCCTAAGCTTCGGTAGATCGCCGCCTCGTCCTCGCAGGCGATGGACATCCCGTCGGCTTCGCGGGTCAGTGCGTACTCGTTGAGCTTCAGCCCCATCGCCTGCGCCCGACCGCGCAGGGCGACGTTGTGGGCCTTGCTCCCGGAGAAATAGAGCAGCGCGAAGGGGTACGAAGCCGCGGAAACGACACGTAAATCCGCGTTGGGCCCGGCTGCCAGGCGCACACTGCACTTCGTCGGCCCGCGCCCGACGACCTCGACGACCCCCGGGTCCGAGACAAACGCCTCCATCACCTCGGCCGCGTCCCCGGCTGTCGCCACGAGATCGATATCCTTCGACGTCGAGGCGCCGCGGCGCGCCGAGCCGGCGATCTCGATGTGCGCTACGCCGGCGATCGGCGCCAGACGCGCGATCAGGCGCGTCGCCTCGTTGAGGACGACCGGCCGCAGAAACCGGCCCGCGTGCTCGCGCGCGCGGGCGATGCCGGACAGGATCTTCTTCTCGGTTGTTGCGCCGAAACCCGGAAGGTCGCGGAGCTTCCCGTCTTTCGCGGCCTGCTCGAGCTCCAGGAGCGTGCCGATCCCGAGCGTCACGTGGATCACGCGCGCCTTCTTCGGGCCCAAGCCCGGGATCTTCAGCCATTGGAGCATCCCGGCCGGGAGCTGCTTCCTGAGCTCGTCGAGGTAGGGGAGTTTCCCGGTCGTGACGAGGGTCGTGATCTTCTCGACGAGCGCCGGACCGATGCCTTTCAGCTCGCCTAGGCCTCTGCGCGCGATCAGCTCCCCAAGGTCCGAGTCGAGGCCGCGCACGATCCGCGCGGCGTTGCCGTAGGCGCGAGTCTTGAACGGGTTCTCGCCGGAAAGCTCGAGGAGCACTCCGATTTCCTCGAGCGCGTCCGCAACCCCGGCGCGGTCGGTCACCGGATCACCGCATAGCGGCAAAAGATCTCGCCGTCGATCGCGTCCGCGGAGACGAGCCGCAACCGTCGCTGGTCGGCCATCTTCAGGCCGTCCCCCTCGCAGAGGGTGGGCGCATCGCGGCCGCCCAGAAGCGCCGGGACGATCGTGACGTAAAGCTCGTCGAACAGCTCGTCCCGCACGAACCCCCAGTTGAGCTCGCCGCCCCCTTCGACGAGGAGGCGCTCGATCCCGCGCGCCTTGAGGCGGGTCAGCAGTGGTGCCAGCGCCACGCGCCCGCGCCCGACGGTCCAGACCTCGGCGACCTGGGCGAGGCGGGCGAGGCGATCGGCGGGCGCATCCTCGACGGTCGCGACGATCGGCGCGGCGGTCCCGTCGCCTTGGAAGAACCGCGAGTCGGGATCGACCTCGGCGCTCGCGGTGACGAGGACGTTGACGAGCCCTTCCGGTTTTCCGAGCGAGCGGCGGTGGGCTTTCATCTCGGGGTCGCGCACGTGAAGCGGCGGGTTGTCCGCGCGCAGGGTTCCCGCGCCGACCAAGACGGCATCGGCTTCCGCGCGCAGCCGGTCCATCGCCTTCTTGTCGAGACGGGAGGAAAACGCCGGCTCCTCGCGGCCCGCCGACGTGATCTTTCCGTCGGCGGTCATGGCCATGTTGATGCAGACGAAAGGGCGATCCATGCCGGACATTGTAGCGACGTTGCGGAAGCTCTTCGCCCTAGATCACCCCGGGGATCAGCCGCTTCGTGCGCGCGCAGTAGGCGTCGTAGCTCGCGCCCAAGGATCGGCGGAGCGACGCCTCCTCGACGCGCATCCGGTAGGCGAGGGTGAGAACGATCGGCGCCATCAACACGAGAAGGCTCACGACGTTGCCGAGCGATACACCGAAACCGAGAAACGCGAGCAGCAGCCCCGTGTACGACGGATGGCGGACGAATCGAAACGGGCCGGTCGAAACCAGGGCGTGGTCGTCGTGCGTCGCGACGTCGATGGTGAAAAACCTGCCGAGCGTGATGACGGCCCACCACCGGAGGGCCAGTCCGCCGGCGAAGAGCGTGAGGGCCGTGGGCCGAATCCAGGCGGGCGGGAACGGAAGCAGGCCGGGGCGGTCGCCGGCAATCGAAATGGCCATCGTGATCGCGAGCGTGATCACGATCCACAGGAGCCGCAGCGAGCCGCCATCCGTTCGCGTGGCCCCGGGCGCGTGCCGGGATCGTCGAAAGAGCGCAAGCGTCAACTCGGACCCGAAGAACACGAAGGTGATCAGGGCGAGCGTCCTGTCGTGCACTACGCCTCTCGCCGCGCCGGGCCGCCCAACCGCCAGAAGATGAGGACGTGGCTCGCGATGATGAGGGGGACGAGGAAGGTGGGCAGGAGGCTGAGCGGAAGCGTCCGCAGCGGGCCCATCGAAGCCGGGTCCACCGTGGCCATCCGCGCCGCGGTGGCGACCACGAAGACGATGTCGATCAAACCGCAGAGGTTCCACGCCCACAGGAGAGGTCGATGCGCGGCGGGCTCCCGCACGAGGACGAGCCAGGCCACCGCCGACGCGGCGATGACGATGTCGCCCCATCCGCCGAGGACCGCGAAGTCGAACGGGAGCAGGCCGCGGGCGTAGAGCACGAGGAAGTAGATCCCCACGAACCGGGTCAGGTGCATCGCGATCACGGAGCGCAAATCCACGGAGGACAGCCAGGCTCGAAACGACGGCACCATGACGCCGGAGACGATCAAGACGGCCGTCAGCAGAACGAGCAGAAGCTGCGGGGTACGAGGCGCCGCGCGCAGGAGGACGCCGGAGGCGCCGACGACCAAGGCGGCGAGAAACCAGACGAAGCCGATCAGCGGAAAGATGCGGGACGCCGCCGCCGGATTCTTCATGATGGCTGCGGGCGAGCTTCCCGGAAGACGAGAATGGAGAGCACCGCCGCCGCCGCGCAGCCGACGACGCTCACCCACATCGGGATGACCGTCCCACCGACGATGACCTCGGTGTGGAAGACGAATCTCAACAAGTGAGCCAGAGCAATGATGCCGAGCAGAACCGCCACGATGAGAGATGCCGGCTTCATGGGACCTCCTTACTTGACCTGAGCTTGCGCGTTTGCCCGTCTGGCTTCCTCCGCCATGGCCTTGGCTTCGGGGGTGTTGAACGGGAAGTAGTCCAGAACGTCGTATTCCCACACGTTGCTCGGAAATATGACGACGAGCTCCGCGACCTCATCGTCCAAGTTCTGGAACGAATGGGGCACGCCAGGGGGGATGTTGACGATGTACGGTCCTTCCTTGACGAACAGCTTCTCGCCCAGCGCGTAGAGAATCTTCTGCCCTTTCAAGAGCACATGCGATTCCTCGCCTCGGTGGGTGTGCATCGGGGGAGCACCGCCTGGCGCCGTGTAGGTGATGCCGATGGTCAGATTGTCATAGCCGTGCCTAGTCCCCTCCATGACATGGACATACTCGCCTGGCCCCGGGTTGATCACGTCCAGATCGCTCTTTGAAAGCGCGAAGTCCTTGACGTCTTTCATCGCCGGCCGCTGGAACGGCCCGGGCACTTTTCGAGTCTCCAGGACCTTGTAGGCATGGTGCTGGGCGTTCAGCTCCCGCTTCGCTTCATCGACATCGAGGATCAACTCGCCGTGCTCGATCCTCTGACCCGGCTGCGTGCCTGAGGCCGAATGATTCACGACTGGCTCGGGCGGTCGAACCGGCTCCGCCTTGACTTCTGCGGGGCGCGGGGCGGGAGGAGGCGAGCACCCCGCGAGGATCAGCGCGAAACCGAGCGCGCCGACAATTCCCCGTGCCTCACGAATCCTCATTACTTCGCCGGCGTCCGAGTCCTCGGGTCGTCAGCGGGGTTCACGTAATTCAGCGTGAACGGGCCTTGCCCATGGACCTGAATCGTCGCGGCCGTCGTCGCCATCGCAAAGTGCCGCATCTCGGCCGGCAAGAGCGCGTAACCACCGGCGGGTAGCTTCTTCATGCTGGCCTTGTCGAACTTCTCCCCCATGCCCAGGGCGAATGTCCCCGACAACACCGTGACGTGCTCGTCCGTGGGATGCCAGTGCGGCGCAATCTTGTAGCCGGCAGGCAGCTTCGCCCGGACGACGTAGAGACCGGGCTTGCTCGGATCGCCCGACACGACCGAGAACGACATGCCCTTCTCGAAAACCGGAGGCGGCGCGCCCCACTTCGTCTCCGTCGGAGCCATCAGAATGTGCGCCGGCCCGCTGGGTGCCTGCGCCCCCGCAACTCCACTCAGCACTGCAACCGTCAGGATGTAGCCCAGAGTTCTGCTCACGTGACACCTCCTCAGTAGGTTTGAAGGCTCCTTCACGACAGGTCGTCGTTCCGCAATCCTAATACAGCGAGCATTCGAGAATCTCCTCGAGCGGCGCACGGTCCAACTGGTGGCGGGAGACGCGGGCGTACCGGATGACGCCCGCGGCGTCCACGATGAACGTCGCCGGGCGGGCGATGTGGATCCCGTCGTACCGAATGGGTGCGTAGACGCCCCAACGCTTCGCGCGGGAACGGTCGTCGTCGATCAGGATCGGAAAGGGAAGCGGGTGCTTCGCGACCCAAGACGCGACGTGCTTGCGTTTTTGGCATAAGACGACGACCACGTCGAGGCCGTGGGTCTGGAGCTCATCGAAGCGGTCGCGCAACTGCGCGATGCGGCGCACGCAGGCGGGTCACCAGGTACCACGATGGAACTCGATGAGAATTGAACGTTGGCGCGGGGCCGCGAGGTTGAACGGCTCGCGGGTCGCGGTTTCACCGGCGAGCGCGGGGGCGGGGTCGCCGACGGTCACGGCGCCAGCTTTATCGCGACGGTGAGCCCGTCGCGGATGGGAACGAGAGTCGTCACGAAATCCGCGGCGGCGTAAATCTCGCGCGTCAGCTCGAGCACGCCGCGCGTCTGGCGGTCGTCGGGTGCCAAGACTTTGCCGTCCCACAACATGTTGTCGGTGATGAACAGGCCTCCCGTCCGCAAGAGGCTTCGCGCGAGGGGGAGGGCGCGCGGGTAGTCGTGCTTGTCGATGTCGCAAAAGACGACGTCGAACGGCCCCGTGAGCGCCGCTGCGATTTCAAGGCCGTCTCCGACTTCGATCCTGAACCGGCCCGCGAATCCCCCGCGCGTGAGGAACTCCTCGGCCTCCCGGGCGCGCTCGGCCGAGGCCTCGGTCAACATGACGGTTCCTTCGGGGCCGACCGCACGCAAGAACCAGTAGGCGCTGTAGCCGAAGCCCGAGCCGAGCTCCAGCACACGCCGCGCGCCGCAGGAGCGGGCCGCGACCTCGAGCAATCGTCCGACCTGGGGGCCGACGATGGGGAAGGTCCGCTCGTCGCCCAGCCTCTCCATCTCCGCGAGCACCGGATCGCCGTGGGCGGCAAGATGGGCCAGGTAGGCCTCGATCTCGGGATGAACGAGGTTCATGGGCGCTCCGAGCGAGAAGCTACCACGATCACCCCCGCGGCCGCAGGCGCATGCGCCCCATGGCGATCGACGCCAGGGCGGCCACGACGAACGCCCCCGCCCAGAGCGAGACATGGCCGAACCGTTCGAGGGTGAACGTACCGAGCCACGGGCCGATCGCAAAGGCGATCCCCCAGGACATCGAGTAGAGGCCCATGTACTCGCCCCTGCGGTCGGGGGGAGCGAGCTCGGCGACGACGTTCGACATGGAGGGGAGCAGGATCATCTCGCCGATCGTCCAGACGACGACGGTCGAAGCGATGGCGGGCCCGGTGCGGCAAAACGCCATCGCGCCGAATCCGACCGCGATGAAGAGCCCTCCGATGAAGAGGCTCTTGCGGTGCGGCCAATGCGCGGTCTTCAGATTCAGACGCACCTCGAACAGCACGATGAGGACCGTGTTGATCGTGAACATCCAGCCGAAGAAGGACGCCGGCAGGCCCAGGTCGCGCACGACGTCTAAAGGGAGCGCGCCCTCGTGCTGGAAGAAGACCGCGGCCAGCGGCACGCACGCGGCGAGGAAGCCCAGGAGCTGCATGTCCTTGTAGGCCGGTTGCGAGCGCGGGCCTGAGCCCGGCGCACCGTCGCCGCCGGCGGCGAGCGCATGCTCGGCGACTTTGAAGCCGGTCAGGGCCAGCACGGCGTAGGCCAGAAGCGAGGTCGTCCCGTCCACACGGAAGATCGCGGGGAAGCTGATCTCCGCGAGGTAGCCGCCCACCGCAGGGCCGATGCTCATCCCCAGGTTGATCGCCAGCCGGTTCACCGCGAACGCGGCCTTGCGCTGCTCGGGCGGGGCGAGATCGGTCAAGACCGAAAGGCTTGCCGGGCGGAACGCCTCTGCGGTCACCGCGAGCGCGATCGTCACCGCGACGATCGCACCGGCACTGTGGGCGAGCGGGTAGGCGAGCATCACCAGTCCGCTCGACAGCAGCGACGCCTTCATCATGCGCACGTGTCCCAGCCGATCCGCGAGGCGTCCCAGAAAGGGAGAGACGACAAGGGAGCCGGCGCCGTAGAGGCTGAGCACCAGCCCCGCGCGCTCAGCCGTGAACCCGGCATCCTTGGTCAGGTACAAGACGAGAAACGGAATCGCCATGGTCCCCATGCGGTTGACGAGGGTCGCGGCGAAGTGGATCCAGATCTTGCGAGGCAGCGCTCCCAAGCCTCGCCAGGGGTTCCAGCGCGAGAAGGAGGGACTCATGCGGCGGCACGATAGCCGATCGCGTTCGTGGCACAATGGCCCCCCAAAACCATGAGTGAGCTGCCCAACCGAGACGAAGCCCTGGCCTTGCTCCACGAGTACACCCAAGGTGCGGGGTTGACGAGGCACGCGCTGGCCGTCGAGGCGGCGATGCGGGCCCACGCAAGGCGGGTCGGCTGCGACGAGAACGACTTCGGACTGGTGGGGCTCCTCCACGACTTCGACTACGAGCGCTGGCCGGCGCCCGCGGACCACCCCTTTCGCGGCAGCGAGATCCTCGCGGCGAAGGGATACCCCGAGTGGTTCCGGCGCGCGATCCTCTCGCACGGCGACCACACCGGCGTTC
>JAYUCM010000025.1:0-6293 GCA_043740355.1 Acidobacteriota bacterium
CATTTTTTGCGAAAAGGAGGAGTGTCACCTGATTAAAGGGGAGTGTCCCCTTTTCTTCTCCCCTAAGATGTCCGCATGCCCGCGCCGCCGTTCAATCAATACCTCGGCATCCGCGTCGTCCGCATGGAGGGCGGCGCAGCGGAAGCGTCGATCGAGCTCGCTCCCCATCACACCAACAACCGGGGGGTCGCCCACGGCGGGGTCGTGTCGTCGCTCCTCGACTCGGCGATGGGAGCCGCGGTCATCTCCGCGATCCCCAAGGAGTGGTGGTGCGCGACGACGGGGCTGTCGATCCAATTCGTCGCGGGCGCGCGCGAGGGATCGCTCTCGGCGAAGGGTTTGGTCGTGCGCCGCGGACGAACCATCGCGTTCGTCTCGGGCGAGGCGCACGACGCGAACGGACGGCTCGTCGCGACGGCGCAGGGAACGTGGCACCTCTGGCCGCACAAACCCGAGATGGAGCGACCTGAAACCGAAGGGTTCGTCGTCGTCTCCGGGTCGGGGGAGCGCCTGCGCGTCGGCAAGATCCTCGCCGTCGGGCGCAATTACGCAGAGCACAACGCCGAGATGGGCAGCGCGCCGACCGCCCCGCCGGTCCTCTTCTTGAAGCCGCCTTCCGCCTTGGTGCAAGACGGCGGCATCGTGACGCTCCCCATGGGCCTCGGTCAGGTCCACCACGAGGTCGAGCTGGTCGTCGTGATCGGCCGCTCCGGCCGCGCGATCCCGGAGAAAGCGGCCTTCGAACACGTGCTCGGCTACGCGGTCGGGCTCGACCTCACGCTGCGCGATCTCCAGAGCGAGGCCAAGAAGAAGGGTGAGCCCTGGGATCTCTCCAAGGGATTCGACGGCGCGGCCCCGGTATCGCACGCGGTCCCGAAGGAGAGCGCCGGCGACGTCGCCGCCCTCACATTGACGCTCGACGTCAACGGTGAGCGCCGGCAGGAAGGCTCGACCGGGCAAATGCTCCACGGCGTGGCCGCGCTCGTCGCTTACGCCTCGTCGTGGATCACCTTGGAGCGCGGCGACCTGCTGTTCACGGGAACGCCTGCGGGGGTGGGGCCGCTCGTCGCGGGCGATCGTGTCGAGGCGCGGCTTTCGGAACTCGCCGCGCTGCGCGTGACGATCGCCGCCGGCGCGTGAACGGCCTCTCCGGTTCGGCGAGGTGGAGCACCGCGGCGCTCCTCGCCGCGTTCGCCCTGCTTTGCGCTTCGAGACTGAACGGATTCTCGCTTCTCGAGCCCGATTCGCCCGAGTACCTGTTCGGCGCCCGTTCGCTCGCGTCGTTTCACGGCTATCGCGAGATCGACCGTCCCGGGGAGCCGATCCACACCCTGCGTCCGCCGGGGCTCCCGCTTCTCCTCGTCCCGCTTTCGTGGGTCGCGCCCTATGCGGTGATCGGCGCCAAGGTGATCGTGCTCGCCTTCGCCCTCGCGGCGATCTTTCTGACGATGCGACTCGCCGCGCGCCACGGGCCTTCGTGGGGCGCCCTAGCCGCCGGGCTTGCCGTCGCGACGAGCCCGTACTCTCTGCTCCACGCGACCGAGATCGTCACCGAGTTTCCCTATCTCGCCTGTTCTCTTGCCGCGATCCTGTTGATGACGCGCTCCGCGGAGCGTCCCTCGCGCCGCGAGGTTGCCGCCGCCGCCTTCTGCCTCGCGATTCTCCCGTTCATCCGGACGATCGGCCTCAGCCTCGTGTTGGCCGTCCTCGTCTGGTTGGCGCTCGACCGGAGACGGCGCGCGTTCTGGCCCGCCCCCGTCGCGGCACTCGCCGCCAGCGGCTCCTGGATGCTGCGAAACGCACTCGTGGGCGGGCCGACCTACTTCGGCTCGATTGGTGCCGATCTCACCCGCCTCGGTCCATCGGCGTTCGCCGTCAAGTCGGCTTCCGCCGTCTCGTTCTACGCCGCGCGGTTCCTCGACGTGCTCTTGCCGGGCGTGCGGCCGGGCCGGCCGCTCTACGAGCGGATGACGGTCGGCGGGACCCCGGACCTGGGCGGGCTTCACGGCCTCGGCGTCGCGGTGGGCGTAGCGTTCGTGGCAGCGGCCGCCCTGGGGGCTTGGTCGCGGCGCCGCGAGGAGGGATCGTTGCTCGCGCTCTATGCGCCGGCGTTTCTGCTCGTGCTCGCGATCTACCCGCCGCGCCACGAGCGCCTCACCTGGCCGCTGGTCCCGATCGTGTGGGGCTTGGTCCCCGCCGGACTGTCGAAGCTCGCTCGTCCCTTCCGGATCGCGGCGCTCGCCGTCATCGCGGCTCTTGCGCTGTGGCAGGCTGCTTCCAGCCTCGCCATGGCGAAGGACAATCTCGCCTGGGCGCGCGGCGGGAATCGTTTCTACGAGGCTAGCATCCCGCCGATCTACTTCGCCGACTGGCGCGCCGCGGGTCGCTGGCTTCGCGCGCATGCTCCCCCAAACGTCCTCGTCCTCACGAGGCACTCGGACGTCGGGTTCACGTCGGGCCTCCCCCAGGACAGCGTTCGCTTCGAAGAGCTCCCGCCGCAATCGTGGCGGGCGCGCATCGCGAAACTGCACGCACGCTACCTCGTGGTGCCCGCGTCGGTTTACGGGAAGTTCTTCCCGTTCGATCTCCTCGCGTCGGATCCTGCCTACTCCTACTCCGTGAGATGGAAGGAGAGGGACGTCGCGATCATCGAGGTTCTGCCCAATAGAACCGGCCGCGTCGACGTCGCCTCGACGGAAAGCCGGGACACGGACGCCGCGTGCGACCATTCGGCGGCCCAGCCGCGGCGCGTCGATCTCGCGACCCGATGCGCCGAGCTTCTGGCCGCAACGGGCCGGCGCGACGCCGCGATCGCGCGCCTCGGCGCGATCGTCGATCGCGGCCCTGCTGACGTTCGCCTCACGATCGCGCTCGGGCAGCAGCTTCTTGCCGCCGGTAGGAACGAGGAAGCCGCGGCGGCCTTTCTTGCGGCGGCGGATCTTCCCGAAGCGGAGCTACAGGAGCCGACGATCGAGCGCGGACGTGCCGCCGCCCTACGGCGCATCGCGGCCAGGGGCCTCGACCCGCGGGGGAGGGCTTCGGCCGCGATCGAGCGGGCGCGCGCGTTCATGGAAGTCTTGCGCTGGAAAGAGGCCGGCGCCGAGATCGACGACGCGCTCATCCTCGGCCCGGACGATCCTGTTGCGCAGAGGGCGGCAGGCGATCTCGCGGCGTGCGTGGGCGCGTACGACCGCGCCTTCCGCTACTACACCATGGCCGGCTCCCGGGGCGACCAAGGCAGCGGCGCACAGGGCGCCGCCCTCACCGATGCGCTCTCCGTCGAAGCTTCGCTTGAGACCGCAACGACGGAGTCCGTCGTCCGTGCCGCGCGTTTCTGGGCCGGGGACGGAAAGCCAGGGCGGGCGCTCGACATCCTCGAGCGTAGGGCGGCAACGCTCCCAGGGCAGCGGGAGATCGACGTGCCTCTCGGCGAGCTTCGCCGCTTCTACGGCCTCGACTAGAATCCCGTCCATGGCGATCGATCTTTCGGGGCGGCGCGTCCTGATCACCGGCGCGTCGTTCGGCATCGGGCGCGCTGCGACGAAGGCGTTCGTCGACGAGGGCGCCGTCGTCCTCGCCGTCGCACGCTCGAAGGACCGACTCGAGGCGCTCGCTCAGGAGTGTGGCGGCGCGTCGGGGGTCGCGACATTCGTCGCCGACGTCGCCGACGGCCCCGGGATGGAGGCGCTCGCCCAGCGCATTCTGGCCGAGCAGGGCGTTCCCGACGTGGTCGTCGCAAACGCAGGGCTTGGCACGGACGCACGGTTCGCCGTCACGACCGACGACATGTGGCGCGCGGTCTTCGAGGTCAACGTCTTCGGGGTCGTCCGGACGATCCGCCCGTTCCTCCCCGGGATGGTCGCGCGGGGGAGCGGCCGGATCCTGATCGTCTCATCGGCCGTCGGGAAGCGCGGCGTTCCGAGCTATGCCGCGTACAGCGCGAGCAAGTTCGCCCTCCACGGGATGGCCGACGCGCTCCGCCCCGAGCTTGTCGGGTCCGGCGTCACCGTCGGCATCGTATGCCCGTCGTCGACGACGACGAACTTCGAAGAACGAAAGCTCCGCGCGGGTCCTCCGCAGATCCGCGTGCGCGTGCAGAAGCACTCTCCCGAGTCGGTCGCCCGCGCTCTCGTCCGGATGGCGCGCGGAACACGGCGCGAGATCGTGCTCTCGCCCGAGGCGAAGCTGATGAACGTCATGAACCGGTTGGCACCCGGGATCTTGGACCGGATCCTCGCGAAGGTGCTGGTCGGGAAGGCTTGAGCGCCCGGGGAGTAGAAACCCGCCTTGTCCGATTACGTCCCGCGGAGCGCACGACGATCGGCGTCGAGAATGGTCACGCTGAACTGACGAGCACACTACGGGCTCGCGGGCCCCCGCGCGGTGCGGTCGACGGCCTGTGCGATCCGCCGCACTCCGCGCATCATCGCATCGAAGCCCTCGATCGTCAGGCTCTGCCGACCGTCCGACAGAGCGCGTTCCGGGTCGTCGTGGACTTCGACCAGGAGACCATCCGCGCCCGCGGCGACCGCAGCGCGGCAGAGCGCTCCTACCCACTCCCGCCTCCCGGCTGCGTGCGAAGGATCGACGACGACCGGCAGATGACTCCGCTCGCGAAGCACCGGAACCGCGCTCACGTCCAGCGTGTTGCGGGTGGCCGTTTCGAACGTCCGGATCCCGCGTTCGCAGAGGATGACGCGAGGATTGCCGTGCGCCACGACATACTCCGCGGCGTTCAAGAACTCGTCGATCGTCGCCATGTGGCTCCGCTTCAGCAGCACCGGCTTGTGCTGCCTTCCGCATGCGGCGAGCAAACGGAAGTTCTGCATGCTGCGCGCACCGATCTGCAGCACGTCGACGTGGCGGGCGACCAGTTCTACGTCTTCCGGCCCGACGACCTCGGAGACGACCGGGAGGCCCGTTTCCCCGCCGGCTGCGGCGAGCAAGCGAAGCGCCTCCTCGCCCAGCCCCTGGAAACCGTACGGCGAGGTCCGCGGCTTGAAGGCGCCGCCCCGCAGCATGCGGGCCCCCGACGCGGCGACCCTTCCTGCGATCGTACGAATCTGCATCTCGGATTCGACCGAACAGGGCCCCGCGATCACGACGATCTCGTCGCCGCCGAACGTCACGCCCGCCGCCTTCACGCGGGTGGTTTCCGGATGATGCGCACGTGAGACGAGCGCGTAAGGCGGTCCGTCGTGTCGGGTCTCGCGGACTCCAGGCATCGTCGCGAGGCGCTCCTCGAGGCCCGGGAGGGCGGCGCCGAGGACGCCCACGATGGTCTCGTCGCCGTGGACACCCACGGTGACGCGATAGCCCTCGGACTCGAGGCGGCGGACGACGTCGGTCTTCTGCTTGAGGGTGCATTCCCGGCTCAGGATCGCGATCATGGACGCGCTCCTTCCGACGCGCGCGGGCCGTCGAGGAGACCGGCGAGGAAGGTCCCCGGACTCTCGCCCCGTTCGATCGCCGCGAGCAGCGCCGAGCCGACCACCACACCATCGGCCGGAGGGACCATCGCCGCCACGTCATCGCGGGTCCGCACGCCGAATCCGGCGAGGATCGGATGCGTGGTGGCCGCACGCACGCGCTCGAGATAGCCGGTGAGCTCAGCGAGCGCGTTGAGCCGACCCCCGGTCGTCCCCGTGATGGTCACGGCATAGACGAACCCGTCGCTTTCGGCGGCAAGGCGCTCGAGGCGAGGTCCAGGCGTCGTGGGGGTCACCATCTGGATGAGAGCGAGCCCCGCCGCGTGAAGGTGCGGCCTGAGCAGTCCCTGTTCTTCGATGGGAAGGTCCGGCACGATCAACCCGGACACGCCCGCCTCCTTCGCATCGCGTGCCAGACGTGAAGCGCCGTAGGCGAGCAGCGGGTTCACGTAGCTCATGAGGACGACCGGTGCGGCCATGGACGGGACCCGCGAAACGAGCGCGGCGAGGATCCACGACAGGGTTGTTGCGTCCAGGAGGGCAATCCGGCTCGCACGCTGGATCGTGACTCCGTCCGCCATCGGATCGGAGAATGGGACGCCGACCTCGAGGACGTCGGACGCGGCGGACACCTCGCACAGCAGGGAAGGGAATGAAGCGCGCGAGGGAAACCCGGCCGTCAAGAAGGCTGCAACCGCCGGACGTCCCGCGGTTGCCGCCTTCGAGATCGCGGTCGCGAGACGGTCCCCCCCTTGGGTCATCGTCCCTCCTCCATGAGCGACGGTAGGTCTTTGTCCCCCCGTCCCGACAATCCCACGAGGATCAGCGCGCCGGGCCGAATCGACGCGAGCTGCTTCGCACCTG
>JAYUCM010000026.1:0-2577 GCA_043740355.1 Acidobacteriota bacterium
TGCCGCGGCTGGAGGAGGTACTTTTCCATGTAGACGTCCGGCACGCCGAACGCCGCCAGCGCCTCATTCTTCGCGGCCTCGACGAGACGGAGGAGCTCCTCGGGCTCCGCAACGATGCGCATGCCGCGGCCGCCGCCCCCCGCCGACGCCTTGATCAGAACCGGATAGCCGATGCGGGCCGCGGCTTCTCGCGCGTGATCGTCGCCGTCGAGCAATCCACCGCTTCCCGGGATGGTCGGGACACCCGCGCTCCGAACGGTCCGGATCGCCTCGGCTTTGTCCCCCATCTTGCGAATCACGTCGGGGCTCGGACCGATGAACGTGAGGCCCACCTCGCGACAGACCTCGGCAAAATGCGCATTCTCGGAAAGGAAGCCGTAGCCGGGATGCACGGCTTCCGCTCCCGTGATTTCGGCGGCCGAGAGGACCGCGGAGATGTTGAGGTACGAATCGCGGCTTGCCGGCGGGCCGATGCATACGTCTTCGTCGGCGAACTTGACGTGCAGCGCGTCGGCGTCCGCCGTGGAATGCACCGCGACGGTCTTGATCCCCAGCTCCTTGCAGGCCAGGATGACCCGCAGGGCGATCTCCCCGCGATTCGCGATCAGGATTTTCCGGAACATGGGGCGGCCTCCGGCGCCGCGACGCTAAGACGCCATCGGCCGCAGCCGGAACAAGATCTCGCCGAACTCGACCGGCTGACCGTTCGCGACGAGGATCTCGACGACCTCGGCGTCCATGTCGGCCTCGATCTCGTTCATGAGTTTCATCGCCTCGATGATGCAGAGGATCTGGCCCTTCTTCACCTTGCTGCCGGGCTCGACGAACGGAGGGGCCGCGTGGCTCGGTTGGCGGTAAAAGGTGCCGACGATCGGAGACGTCATGTCGACCAGACCCGACGAGGTCCCGTCGACGGCAGGGGCCCTGACGCCGACCCCCGCGGGAACGAGGTCGGGAACGGCGGCGACGCCGGCGGTCTCGGCGGACACCGAAGATGCGGGGGAAGCCTGCACCGACAACGTCGCGAACGGCGGGGTGGAGCCGGCTCCTTTTTCGAGCTTCAGCTTGAAGCCCTCGCGCTCGAGCTCAAACGACACGAAGTTCGACTTCGAGATGAGATCGATCAGGTCTCTCAACTCTTTTCCTTCCAAGAAGGCTCCTTCCAAAACCGAGAGAGGCTATCACCCGGTTCGGTCGAGGCACAACCGTGTCCCGGCCGCCGGGTAGGCGATGTCGGCCGTCAGGTCAACTCGGGTTCGAGAGCCGCGGCGGCCTTGCGAAGCTCGAAGCGCGTCCGCCCCAGACTCCCGAGCCCGTCGACTACGGCAACCAGCAGATACTGCGCGGTCACCGCCCTCAGCGCGGCCTGTCCCGAGGACCCTCCCGAGGTGAACTCCGTCGGCGGGACGAGGCCAGCGTCGCGATGCGCCGCGGCGACTTTGCGGAACAGATCGGCCAACGACGCCGCGACGACGTCGGGAGCCGGACCATCGCGGGAGACGGCCGCAGCCACGACCATACCGTCGTGGCCTGCGAGGACGACGCATCGAGCGCCCTCGACTTCGGTCAAGACGTTCTTCAGGACCTCATCGAACATGGCGCGCTCCCCGATTCCGCTGAGCCCGAGCGAGCCACAGGACCAACCGCTCGACACGGGCGCTGCGCCTCCGGTTACCCAGCGTGTCGCGAAAGCGCCGCGTGAGTTCGCCCGCCGCCGCCGGCACGGCCGCCGCTGCGGGCTCTTCCACGGGCTCGGTGTGCGTGACGGCCACGCGACCCGTAAGCTCGTCCAACAGTTCCCTCGCTTCGCGATGCGCCGGCTGGACCTCGAGGATCACGCGCAGGATTCTCGCGGCGCCGCCGACGTCCCCCTGCGCCACGCGGAGTCGCGCGTGCGTCAGGGTCGCGAACGATCCTTCCGAGTCCTTGTTCACCGTGCCCCCCGGAAAGCGAAACGGCCCCTCCGCGGATCGCGCGGAGGGGCCGAGGATAGCAACAAAGCGATGGGGCGGTCGCCCCTGCGAGGCTACGGAGCAGCAGGAGGACAGGAGTTAACGGTGAGCGTGCCGCCCGTCGTGCTGGTCACAGGATCCCCGCCCACGGTCGTCCCGTGAAACGTCATTTGAAGTCTCGCCGTGTGGCCACCGACGCCGAGAAAGTCGGCCATAGGCAGCGACAAGACGGCGCCATTCGCCACCGAAAAAGTCGCGGCGGAAGAGCCACCCGCCGGCACGGTGCCAGCGATGCCGAAAACCTGGCCGTCGAGCTCGGTGGGAGTCCCAGCAGGCGGTGGGAGGTCATCGTCCCAGGTGTAGTCGATTTCGACGTTATTCAGGACGACGTCGTTGTACGGGAATATCGACGTTCCGGAGAGGCTATTCTTCGGCTTGTTGTTGAACGTGGCGCTCGCGGCCACGATCGTGAACGTACAAACGCCGCCCGTCGTGGTCGCGGTGACCGGGGGGATCAGCATCGTCGCGACCTCGAGGACGACGTTGGGCTCCTTGTCGACCGTGCCGTTGCAGCCGGCGAACCAGCCGGCGGCCGCGAGGACAACCGTTAGGGCGAGAATCTTCG
>JAYUCM010000027.1:0-2568 GCA_043740355.1 Acidobacteriota bacterium
GTCGATCTCGTTGTCGAAGTGGCCGATGTTCCCGACGATCGCCTTGTCCTTCATCCGCTTCATGTGGCTCGCGGTGATGATCGACTTGTTGCCGGTCGCCGTGATGAAGATGTCGGCGCTCGTGACGACGTCGTCGAGCGTCGAGACCTGGTATCCCTCCATGGCCGCCTGAAGCGCGCAGATCGGATCGATCTCGGTGACGACGACGCGGCAGCCCTGGCCCTTGAGCGCCTGCGCGCACCCCTTGCCGACCTCGCCGAAGCCGAGAACGACCGCGACCTTGCCGCCGAGCATGACGTCGGTGGCGCGGGCCAACCCGTCGGGCAGCGAGTGGCGGCAGCCGTAGATGTTGTCGAACTTGCTCTTGGTGACCGAGTCGTTGACGTTGATCGCGGGGAAGAGGAGCGTGCCCGCCTTTTCCATCTGGTACAGGCGGTGCACCCCGGTGGTCGTCTCTTCGCTGACCCCGCGCAGATCCTTCGCCACGTTGTGCCACCGGTTCGGGCTGGTCTTCATCTCCGACCGGATCAGCTCGAGGATGACGGCCCACTCCTCGGAGTCGTTGGCGGCGTCGAACGCCGGAACAGCTCCCTTCGCCTCGAACTCGGCACCCTTGTGGACCAGAAGGGTCGCATCGCCGCCGTCGTCCACGAGAAGCGTGGGGCCGCCTCCGTCGGGCCACTGAAGAGCCTCGCTGGTGCACCACCAGTACTCGTCCAGCGTTTCCCCCTTCCACGCGAAAACCGGGATGCCGCGGGGGTCCTTGGCGGTGCCGCCGGTTTCGGGGCGTCCGACGACGACGGCCGCTGCGGCGTGGTCC
The DNA here is from genome assembly GCA_043740355.1 of Acidobacteriota bacterium. Taxonomy (GTDB): domain Bacteria; phylum Acidobacteriota; class Polarisedimenticolia; order Polarisedimenticolales; family DASRJG01; genus DASRJG01. The sequence continues at coordinate 821 of JAYUCM010000027.1, forward strand.
TGCGTCGAGAAGATGTTGCACGACACCCAGCGCACGTCGGCGCCCAGATCCGCGAGCGTCTCGATCAGCACCGCCGTCTGCACGGTCATGTGCAGCGAGCCCATGATCCGGGCTCCGGAAAGCGGCTTGTCCGCGGCGTGCTTGCGGCGCACCGACATCAGGCCGGGCATCTCGTGCTCCGCCAGGCGGATCTCCTTGCGGCCGAATTCCGCGAGGGAGAGGTCCGCGACCTTGTAGGGCTGGCGCTTCGCCTTGACGGCGGCTTCGAACGGGTGCATCGAATCGGCCACGGTACGGCTCATCGGGATCTCCTTACGGCGGGTTGGGTGTGGCGTTGGCCTGCCGCGGGCTTGACGGCGCGCGCGGCGAACAGAGCAGGCCCCTTGGCCTTGGGGTCGGTGGGGAGCGGACGCATCCGAACGTGATCGAAGCCGGCGCCGCCCAGCGTGCGAGCGATGTCGGCCTCGGCGAAGCCGAGCCAGAGGTGCCCCATCTGCGCGCGGTACTCGTCGCGGTCGTGGGGGAGCATGTCCACGACGATGAGCCGGCCGCCCGGCTTCAGGGTCCGGGCCGCTTCGGCGATCGCGGAAGCCGGGTCGGCGACGTGGTGCAGCACGAGGAACATCATCGCGGCGTCGAGCGTGCCGTCGCTCAGCGGGAGCGCCTCGAGGGTCCCCGCGCGCAGGTCGACGTTCTTGTGCTGGAGGAGCCTCTTCTTGGCCGCCTTGAGCATCGACGGCGAGGCGTCTACGCCGATGACCTGGCCGACGAAGGGCGCAAGCGCCTCGGCGACCTGGCCGGTGCCGCACCCGAGGTCGGCGACGACGGCGCTTTCGTCCAGCAGCCCGAGCAGCGCGGGAAGGAAGAACCGCCGTCCGAACAGATCGTCGCGGAGCTGATCCCACTGCGCGGCGCCCGCTCGGAAAAACTCCTCGGAGCGCGAGCGTCTCGTGGCGAGCACCTGGGTGAGGCGGCGCTCGTCCTGCTGCGCCGCGAGCGTCCCCGCGGTCTCCTTCCGCACGATCAGCCAGAGCGCCCGGAGCGGTGCTTCGAGCTGCGCGGACGCGATCGCGTACCGGCGGTTGGTCCCGTCCGCGCGGGAGGTCAGCCAACCCCCGTCGCCCAGCGCCTTCAGGTGCCGGCTGACGGTGGACTGCGGCGCTTGCACGACGCTGCACAGCTCGCCGACGGTCAGCTCGTTGCGCTCCAAGATCAGCAGTAGGCGGCTGCGCAGGGCATCGCCCAACACGGCCATCTGGCCGAAGAGGGTCGGGGGCTTAGGCATCGATCCATCCGTGCATGCGGATGGAAGGTTAGACTATTTCACCGCATTGTCAAGTCCGCTAGAATGCGGACATGCCCGCTGCTCTTCTCGGCCTGGTCCTGACGCTCCTCCTGCCGGGCGGGCGTTTCAACGCGTACTTCACGCCCGCGTTCACCGACGCCGCTTACCAGAAGGAAGCGGCCGCCAAGGTTCTGAAGGCGTGGAAGCCCGCCGCCGGAGCGCCCGCGGGGAAGAAGACGGTCCTGATCGCGCAGATCGCGAAGGACGGGAAGCTCGCCGGCCTACGCGATCACGTGATGACGGGATTCAAGCCGTGGGACGATGCCGCCATCGCGGCGGTGAAAAACGCGGCGCCGTTCGCGCCGCTTCCCAAGTCGTGGGCGCACCCCACGATGGAGGTGCATTTCCACTTCGAGGTCGCGTCGAAGTGAATTGGGGTCAGGTCTTTAATTTTGTCATTAGC
>JAYUCM010000028.1:0-6233 GCA_043740355.1 Acidobacteriota bacterium
TCGTCGCGGATCGCCGCCGACTGCGGCTTCAGATCGAGAAGGGGAACGGGGTTCAACGTCGTCACCTCGCGTCCGATTGTAGACCGAACCCCCCTGCTACCATGGCCGCCCGTTGGCGGAGGCTGCGTGACATCCCGACTCCAGACCGCGTTTGTCGTCTACGTCTTCGCTTCGCTTGGGGTCTTCCTCGTGGCGGCGCCCTGGTCGCCGCTCTGGGAGGCGTCGACCGTGGGGTACCTGCCGACCGCCGCCGGCGCCTGGCTTCGCAGTGGATTCGTGCGCGGGCTGGTCAGCGGGCTGGGCGCGTTGAATCTTGCGGCGGCCTGGAGCGAGGCGCGCGCGCTGCTTTCGCCGCAGAAGGGTGACGGGGAGCGACGATGAGCCCCTTCCCGCTCGTCGTCTCGGCGCATGCGCTCGATGCCGGCCTCGGGGAAGGATTCGTCGCCGATGCCGCGGTCTTCGCCGAGCTCGACTGCCGCGCGGTCTGCGTCGCGACCTCGGTGCTTGCGCACCGACCCTTGCCTCCGGAGCTGGTCGCGTCACAGCTCGAGGCGGTCCTAGCCCTGGGGCCCGTCGCCGCGGTGCGGGTCGGACTCGTCACCGGCGCGGCGCTCGTTACGCTAGCCGCCGGCTTCGCGCGCCGGGTCGCCCCGGCGGCGACGGTCGTCGCGTCGCCCGTCCGCGTCGGGACGACGACGGTCCTCGACGTGGCGACGCGCGATGCGCTGCGGCGCGAGCTGTTTCCCGCCGCCCGGGTCGTCGTGGCGCGCGCCGTCGACTGCGCGTTCTTCGCGGGCCGGGAGGTCACGGATCTCGAGGGTCTCAGAGACGCCGCCGCGCGGCTGCGGGATCTGGGGGCGAGGGCGGCGGTGGTCGCCGGGCTCTTGGTGCGGGGACGCGTGATCGATCTCGTCGACGACGAAGGCAACGTCGTCCTTTTCGACGCGGCGCGAATTCAGGCGCCGCGCATCCCGGGATTGGCGGGGGCGCACGCGGCGGCGCTGACGGCGCACCTCGCACGCGGACTTACGCTGTCGAACGCGGCCGAGGCGGCGCAGCGATACATCGGATTCAGACTTCAGCGCGGCCGCTAGCCGTGGGGGGCGCCATCTCGAATCTACGAAGGATCCGCGGCGCGGGAGAAGAGCATCCACTTCGGGGCGTGCGCCCGCAGCGAAAAGCGGAGTTTGCCGAGCGCCTTGTTCAGCGGGTTCGAACGGGCGACGATCGTCAACGGGGGCGTTTCGCGCCGGTCGAGCTTCGTGTACTCCGCGAGAAGGCCCTTGTGGTTCGGCGACAGATCGAGGCCGCGATGGAACGCCCCCAGGGCTTTCGTCGTCTTGCCGGCCAGGATGTACACCCGGCCGAGGTTCAACAGCAGCTCGGGGCTGAAGAAGTCCCGTCGCGAGGCGGTCTCGCAGGCCTGGATCGTCTGCGAAGTGGCCCCGTGCGCTTGCGCGCGGCTGAGGCCGTAATACGACAGGTACCGCATCTGGGGCCTCGTGACCCCGTGCTGTACTTCGATGAGGATGGAAGCGTGGAAGTGATCGGCGGCGGCTGCGGGGTCGCCGTCGACGAGGGCCACCAACCCTCGACGGAAGGAGTTTTCCGCAGAAAGTATAGGCATATGCTTCAGTCCTTCCTATCCGACCCCGACATTTCACTATGTACGTGTCTAATTCGTGGATTGCCACATATTAATAGTGCATATGCAACTTTCATTTTCTGCTCACTCTAGGCTTTTGAAGGTTGTCGCGTTCAGCGGGCTGGCGATGTCGCTGTTCGCCGGGTGCGAGACCGGAATCCACGATCGGATCAGCCGGGTCTACGCGCTGGGTCGGCACCCGAGCGAAGCGAACAAGAGCCGCATCGAAGCTCTGCTCCACGATCGGGATCGCGACGTCCGCGCCACCGCCATCGTCGTCATGAACGCCGTCGACCCGGACCGGGCGCGGGGGATGGCCGCGACCGCGCTCCAGGATCCCGACGGGCTCGTCCGGGCGTCCGCGGTGGCCCTGTGCGGCGCCGACCCGGAGACGATGCGCGCGCTCGCGGCCCTCGCGGTTTCGGACCCCGTTTGGCAGGTGCGCACTCGGGCCCTCGATGCGATCGCCTCGTCCGAGGACCCCGCCGTTCGCGAGGCGTTCGCGCGATCGCTCGGGGACTCGGTGCGCCACGTCCGCCGCAGCGCCTTTCGCGCCGCGACAGAGCACCCCGGGTTGATCCCCGCGGACCGCCTTTCGGACCTCGTCGTCGCCGATCCCGACTGGGAAAACCGGGTCGAGGCCGCCGGCGCGCTGGGAGCCTCGAAGGACCCCGCGGCCTACGTCGGCCTCGATGCGGCCGTGAAGGATCCGAATGAGTTCGTCCGGGCGACCGCAGCGCGTCAGCGCCGCGCCCTGGAAGCCGCGGGAGTGGCCCGCTGACCGAAAACCCAAGGAGCGGTGTATAGTGCCGGTTCCACGTCTGAACGCGATCCGCCCCTGTTTCGATTCCGATCATCCCGAGGGGCCGCGCGACACGCCGGAGATTGTGATTGGTGATCGTCAACGGTCCGCCATGCGCCCGCTGTTGCGCCTGACGAGGCGTCCGGACGGCGGGTTCCGGATGGAAGGCGTCGCCGCGACGCCGATAGAAGGCGTGCCCGACGCGGCCGGGTTCGCCGTCACGGGCGCGGGGCCCTGGCGACTGACGTGGAGCGACCCGGAGCGCGGGTGGCTCTTGACCTCGGTTGCGGCCGGTCCCGCGGAAGAGGTGGGGCGCACGACCTCGGTCGGGCTCGAACCGGTCCTTTCGCCTTCGAGCGTTCTGCTCGCGGACGGACGATTGTTTCGGCTGGCGATGAGCGGCGCTTCCGATCCGCGGATCGAGCTGGGTCGATGGGACGTGCCCGGCCCGTATCTCGTCGGACATGCCGCGGCGGGCGGGTGGACGTTGGAACGAACGGCGGCGGGCACGGCCCTCGAGCCCCCTCCCGAGCTGTGGATCTTGGCCTGCGTTGAGATCGGACGCCTCGACGGTTGGTATCGAGACCGGTAGCGCGCGCCACAAGAGCGGAGCAACGATGAACCAGTCCGGATTTCAGGGGCCGCCCGGTTTCGGCGGCGGCGGGCGTCGCCGCCGGGGTCGTGGACGGCGCGGCGGGGGCGGCGGCGCCGCCGTCAGCGGGCGCCACGGCCGGGGCGGCACGGGGTTCGCGGACGAGCGTCTACCGCGCGGGCTCGCGGACCTCCCCGTTCCCGAGGGCGAGCCGACCTCCGAGGTGCGCGGCGTGTTACAGGTCATGCCGGACGGGCACGGTTTCCTGCGTTCCGCCGCGAACGACTTCAACCCCGAAAGCGGCGATCCGTGGGTTCCGCGCGAGATCGTGCAGAAGATGGCGCTCGAGCCCGGCGTCGAGCTCGACGGCGCCGCCGTTCCGTCCACCCGCCCCGGCTTCCCGCCGGGGGTCGCGCGGGTGACGACGATCAACGGCGTTTCCCTCGAGACCTACACCAAGCGCATCCCGTTCAAGAACCTGGTCGCCGAGGATCCGACCGAGCGCATCCATTTGGAGCTCGAGCCGGGCGAGCTTTCGACCCGCGTCGTCGATCTGATCGCGCCGATCGGCAAGGGGCAGCGCTGCCTGATCGTCGCCCCGCCCAAGGCGGGAAAGACCGTGCTCCTCCAGAAGATCGCGCGGTCGATCACGGCGAACCATCCGGAGATCCACCTCATCGTGCTGCTCGTGGACGAGCGCCCCGAGGAGGTGACCGACATGCGCCGCAACGTACGCGGCGAGGTGATCGCATCGTCGTCGGACGAGCTGGCGCGCAATCACCTGCAGGTCGCCGAGATCGCGCTCGAGCGGGCCAAGCGTTTGGTTGAGTGCGGGCGCGACGTCATGGTCCTCCTGGATTCCATCACGCGCCTCTCGCGCGCGTACAACACGGAGCAGAAGGGGTCGGGGCGTGTTCTTTCCGGGGGCATCGACGCGCGCACGATGGAGAAGCCGCGGAGGTTCTTCGGCGCGGCGCGGAAGGCGGTTTCGGGCGGCTCCCTGACGGTGATCGGCACCGCGCTCGTGGACACCGGCTCGCGGATGGACGAAGTGATCTTTCAGGAGTTCAAGGGGACCGGCAACATGGAGATCCTCATGGATCGCGGCCTCTTCGAGCGCCGCATCTTCCCGGCCATCGACATCTCGCGCACGGGAACGCGCAAGGAAGAGAAGCTGTTCACGCCGGAGGAATACCAGAAGGTCACCCTGCTGCGCCGCGCGCTGGCTTCGCTCCGGCCCGCCGAGGCGATGCAGCTTCTGACCGGACGGATGGAGAAGTACCCGACCAACGGAGAATTCCTCGCCAATCTGTTGAGCTGATCCGATGCTCGACGTCAGCAAGAAAGCCAAACGCTTCACCGAATCGGTCATCCGCGAGATGACGCGCCTGTGCCGCCGGCACGACGCGGTGAATCTCGCGCAGGGGTTTCCCGATTTCCCCGCGCCGCGGGAGATCAAGGACGCCGCGTGCCGTGCGATCGCGGACGACGTCAACCAGTACGCGATCACGTGGGGCGCCCCAGCGCTGCGCCAGGCGATCGCCGCGAAACAGCTCCGCTGCTACGGCATGGAGGTCGACCCCGAGCGCGACATCGCCGTGACCTGCGGGGCGACGGAGGCCATGATCGCGTCGATTCTCGCGATCGTGGACCCGGGCGACGAGGTCGTCGTCTTCGAGCCGTTCTACGAGAACTACGGTCCCGACGCGATCCTCGCCGGGGCGGTGCCGCGCTTCGTCTCCCTGCGGCCCCCGGACTGGACGTTCGATCCCGACGAGCTCGCCGCGGTCTTTTCCGACAAGACCCGCGGGATCATCCTCAACACGCCGAACAACCCCACGGGAAAGGTGTTCACACGCGACGAGCTGGAGACGATCGCGACGCTGTGCCGGAAGTGGGACGTCGTCGCGTTCAGCGACGAGATCTACGAGCACATCGTCTATGACGGGGCGGAGCACGTTCCGATCGCGACCCTCCCCGGCATGGCGGACCGGACGGTCACGATCAACGCCCTCTCGAAGACCTACTCGGTCACGGGGTGGCGCGTCGGGTGGACGATCGCCTCGCCTCATCTTTCCGCGGGGATTCGCAAGGTGCACGATTTCTTGACCGTCGGCGCCGCCGCGCCGCTGCAGGAGGCGGGCGCGGTCGCGCTCGCGTTTCCGGAGAGCTATTACCGGACCCTCGCGGCCGAGTACGTGGCGCGACGCGACCTGCTCTTGACGGGTCTGCGCGGCGTCGGATTCCAGTGCGAGGCTCCGCGCGGCGCGTACTACATCCTCGCCGACGCCGCGGGCTTGGGTTGCCGCGACGACGTCGCCTTCGCGCGCCGCCTCATCGAGACGGCCGGAGTGGGCTCGGTCCCGGGCTCGTCGTTCTTCTCGCGCCCCGAGCTCGGCCGGACCCTGCTGCGGTTCGCCTTCCCGAAGAAGGCCGCGACACTGGAAGAGGCCGTAGCGCGGCTCCAGCGCGGCCTCGCGCATTAGGGGACACTCCCCTTTTCTCCAATAGAGGACACATCTCACTTCTAAATTCGGCTGACCTCACCGCGGCACGCTCGCGCGCGGTCTTAGCCTCCGCGCGCTCGCTCCGCCGGATCGCTCGCTCAAGAGGAACAACCGCTCGCGATCCAGAGGGCCCGGTCGAGGTCAGCCGAATTTAGAAGTGAGATGTGTCCTCTATTGGAGAAAAGGGGAGTGTCCCCTATCCGATGAGGACGGCGCCGCCGTTCACGTTGAGGATCTCCCCGGTGATGAACGTGGCGAGCTCCGACGCGAGGAACACGACGGACCCCGCGATCTCGTCCGCCGTCGCGGCGCGCGCGAGCGGAATCGTCTGGAGGATGGACTCGCGCCTTCCGCCCAGGAGGTCGTCGCGCGTCATGTCCGTCACGACCCAGCCGGGCGCCACGCAATTGACGAGGATGCCGAACGACGCCAGCTCGGCCGCGAGCGACTTCGTCAGCGAGATCACCGCACCCTTGGTCGCGGCGTAGTGCGAAGAGAACGCCTCGCCGCGCTGGCCGGCGGTGCTCGAAATGTTGACGATCCTTCCGGAACGCGCTTCCTTCATCGGCGGCACCGCCGCGCGGATGCAGTTGAACGTGCCCCTCAGGTTGACGCCGATCATCTCCTCCCACTCGCCGTCCGACATCTCCTCGATCGGAGAGCTCTTCCAGATCCCGGCGTTGTTCA
>JAYUCM010000029.1:0-2545 GCA_043740355.1 Acidobacteriota bacterium
CGCGCGCAGCAATCGTCCGGTGCGCTCACGCCGGCGACGACCAAACCTGAGGCCGGTTTCGACCTTCTCGTGCACATGGTTCCCGACAACCCCGTGAAAGCCGCGGCGAACGGCGACATGCTCGGCGTCATGTTCTTCGCGCTGTTTCTCGGGATCGGACTGTCGCTGACGAGAACGGAGGCGGCGCGCAGACTGCAAGAAGCGCTCGAAGGCCTCTACGACGTGTCGATGCGGCTCATCGGGATCGTCATCCAGATCGCACCGTACGCGGTCGCGGCGCTGCTGTTCAACTTGACGGCGCAGATCGGCACCGACGCTCTGACCCTGCTCGCGCGCTACGTCGGCGTGGTCGTCTTGGCCCTCGCGATCCACCAGTTCATCGTGTATGGGGCGCTCGTGAAGCTGCTTGGCGGCATGAGTCCGCGCGCGTTCTTCTCGGGGATCGAGGACGCGATGCTGATGGCGTTTTCGACCGCGTCGTCCAACGCGTCGCTCCCCACCGCGCTGAAGGTCGCCGAGGAGAAGCTCAAGCTACCGCCGCACGTCAGCCGATTCGTCTTGACCATCGGCTCCACCGCGAATCAGAACGGCACCGCGCTCTTCGAGGGGGTGACGGTCCTGTTCCTCGCGCAGTTCTACGGCGTCGAGCTGGGTTTCGCGCGTCAGCTGATCGTGGTGGGGATCTGCGTGCTGGGCGGGATCGGGACCGCAGGCGTGCCCGCCGGGTCGCTTCCGGTCGTCGCGCTGATCCTCGGGATGGTCGGTGTTCCGCCGGAAGGTATCGGCATCATCTTGGGCGTCGACCGGTTCCTCGACATGTGCCGCACCACCCTGAACGTCAGCGGCGATTTGGCCGCCGCGGTGATCATCTCGCGGGGGGAGAGCTGAACGGTCTCTCCCGTTTCGTCCTCCTCGGAGAGGCCGCGGCGACCGTCTCGCGGGGGGAGCGTTCGCCCGTCCGACCCCGTCCCCACGCCGCTTCGAGCCGCGCGCGAATCCGCTCAAGCGCCTTCGTCTCGATCTGCCGCACACGCTCGCGCGAGAGCCCGAGCGTGTCGCCCACGGCCGCCAGAGTCATCGAGGGGCCGCCGTCGAGGCCGTAGCGCCGAACGATGATCGTCCGCCACTGAGGCGGCAGATCGAGCGCGGCCTCAGCGATGAGCTCGGCGTCCTCGGCGCCCACCATGGCGTCGAGCGCCCGCGGCGCGTCGTGATCGACGAGCACGTCCTCCCAGAGGAGCAGGCTGCCGGGGCCGACCGGTTGGTCGAGGGAGACCTCGTCGCGGGCGCGTGCCGTGCCGGTCCGGGAGGCCGGCCGTCGAACGACACGCGCATGTCGAGCGACGAACGTCTGCATCCGCCGTCGCGACCAGAAGGACGCGTAGGTCAGAAACTGGGCGCCGTGCGACAGATCGAACCGAAGGGCGGCTTCGAAGAGTCCAAGGCGGCCTTCCGCTTCGAGATCTTCGCGCGCCACGCCGGTGTAGAGGAAGTCCCTCGCCAACCACGACACGTAGTGCAGCCCGCTCTGGACAGCGGCCCAGGCGTCTTCGAGCCTCGCCGAATCGTTCCGAACCGCTTCGATCGCTCCGCTCATTGCGCTCCCCCCGGATCGCGACCGTCCCTGTCAATCAAGTTTTACCGCGCTCCTGACCGGCGAGGAAGACGAGAAGCTTGGTGGGATGCGGATCGTGCGGGTCACGCCCCGCGCCTCGCGAACTATCGCTTGCGGCCCGTGGCGTCGAAACGGCGGGTGCCGCCGGGGAGCTTGACGGCGAGGACGCCTTGGCTCTGCATCTTCCACGACACCGGCTCGGCCTCACTTCCGTAGCGCCACCCGTAAGTCCACTGCGTGCCACGCGCGAGATCGAAAACGATCACGCCGCGCTCCGGCAGAAGCTCCGAATCGCGGAACTTGACCTCGGCCGCGACGTGGCCTCCCTCGGGAGAAGCGTCGATGCGCAACGTTTCCGCTGCGGATTCGGGAACGCGGAACGACTCATGCCCGGTCGGGTCCAGGATCCGCACGTCGGTGGGGCCGTTCCGGGGAAGAAACGTGGTCACGACGACGCCCATCGACGCGGGAAGCACGAGCACATCTTTGGCCCACCGGGCGTCTTCGAGCGCAACGCTCCACCAACCGCCGGGGTGCGCGGGATCGATGAGCGTCAGCGTGGTGTCGCCCGTCACCGTGTCGTTCGCCGTCGACGTTTGTCCGGGCGTCACGTCCACGCGGCTGACGTAGCGCGTTCTCGCAAAAATCGCGGCGCGCCCGTCGGTCGCGACGAAAGCGCGTTCGATGGTTCCCGCCTGCTCGACGACCGCCGTGCCGTCTGCAGCGTGCCCGTCCTTGCTCTGCTTTTCCGAAAGGCCGAGATCGCGCACGCAAAGGCCGCCGTGAAACACGAGGAGGTGCGTCGGGGCGTCGGGAGTCGTCTTGTTCGAGCCGGGGATGGCGAGCGCGCGGTATTCGGGGTCGCCGGCCGAAAGCAAGACCACGCGGTCGGGGGCGGCAGCTCCGGGACTCACCCCCGCGACCGCCGCC
>JAYUCM010000030.1:0-6211 GCA_043740355.1 Acidobacteriota bacterium
AAGGGGCACGGCATCGGCGACATGGGCGACGAGCGCGGGTTCCTCTCGCCCGACGGCGCGAACCTCTTCTCACCCGAGCGCTCCGAGCACGCGGTCGCCGCGCGCCGCCTGGCGGAGGTCCTGTTCATCGACGACCCGGACCGCTATCTCGGGATCATCCGTTCCGCGCTGTTCGAGCTCCCCTCCGAGGTCGAGGAGACCGCGCTCCACTGGCGCGCGAGCCGTCTCGAAGAGCACGGCTATCCGACATGGGATGAGGCGCTGTCGATTTACGCCCTTCCCGAGACGCTTCCGAGCGGGCTCGCCGAGCCGATGCTCCCGGCCGCGGCCGACGAGAAGGCCCTGGCGGCTCCGCGCTCGGCGCTTCGCGTGCTTGGCCCGAAGGGGCTGATCGTTCACGGAGTCGATGCGATGACACCCGCCGACCGCGAGCGCGCCTTGTTCGGGCTCATGGCCCTGGCGAACCGTGTGCTCGTCGCCGACGGCGGCGACGCGGGGTCGATCGAGACGCATGCGCTCGTCATGGAGCGCGCGGGCGCGTATGTCGGCATCGCCCTCGAAGCGCGCGGCGCGACCGACGGCGCGGCAGCGGCGCCCATCCTTGCGGAGGTGCCGGTCGTGGAGCTCTTTCGCGAGGGTTACGCCCGGGCGGCGGCGCTCCAATCACGCGCACGCCTCATGTTGAAGGAGGGTTGGGGCCGCGGGCACGCGAAATCCGAAGAGCTCATCGATGCGCCGCTACGCGCGCGCGCGCGGGCGCTACTCCTCCCCCGCCCCCTGTACGTCGCGTTCGCCGACGGTGAGGAGTCCGTGGCCGCACGCGATTTCCGTACGCTTGCGGAGCTCGACGAAACACGCGTGACGCTCGAGCTTTGCGAGGCGCTGGGAGAGACGCTTCTTGCGCGCCGCGGATTGTCCGCCGCCGACATCCTGAACGACGAGCGCCGTCCGTTCGAGGACATCCCTCGCTTTTCAACGCTCCTGCTCACGGCCCTCGCTTGGCACGCGACGCGCGGCGAAGTTCGCATCGACCGCCTTCCTTCCGAAATCGTCGCCGACTTCCTACGAACCACGGCCTCGCGGCGCACGGCGGACCCTGCAGCTCCCACGCGTGCCATGAGCCGCCTCGTCGAAACGCTCGAAGCCGAAGCGGAGCTGACCCGCCGGCCCGCCGCGACGATGCGCGCTTTCGGGACGACCTGCCTCGACCGTCTCGCGGCGGATTGCGGGAATCTCGATCCAGGCACGCCGGTCACGCCGCGCGTGGTGGGGTGTTTGAGGCTGGCTTAGGTGGGCGATTTCAAGGCGGTCGCCGCGACTTTCTCGCTGAGAAACCTCAAGATTCGCTCCCATGAGCGCGGGCAGTCGTTGTGACCGCAAGGCAGGAGCTCGAACTCGGCTCCGGGGACCGCAGCGGCAAGTTGGCGACCGTGATCGACAGGGACGATTTCATCGCGGGCCCCGTGGAGCACGAGTAACGGACCGCGATACGAGCGGAGCGCGGCAAGGTTGTCGAATGGGTCCCGGATCAGGAAGCCGGGGACCGCGAAACGCCTCCCGAACGCCCGCACACTCGTGAACGACGATTCGAGGATCAACGCAGCGACCGGGCGGTTGGCGGCCAAGATGCAGGCCGCACCCCCACCGAGCGATCGGCCATACGGGATGATCCTCTTGGGGTCGATACCTTCTTCACCCTTGGCCCAGTCGTAGGCCGCCAGGACCGCAGTGCTGATCGACGCCTCGGAGGGGGGCCCTGCCGAGCGCCCGTACCCCGGGTACTCAACCAACAAGACGGCATAGCCGGCGGCGCGAGGCGGGGCGAACTGATCGGCGTAGTAGTCGATCAGCTCCGCATTGCCGTGAGTGAAAAGCAGCAACGGGGCTGGACCGGTCCCGCCGTTCGTGGGCCGCATGAACCATGCTTCGACGGGACCGTCGCGTCCTTTGAGCTCGACTGTTTCGGCGTCCGCTGGAATCGTGGCTGCCGAAGCCTTGGGGGCCGGGAAGATGACACCCCGCTGGGAAAAGAAGACGAGGGCTAGGTACGCCGCCAAGATAGCCCCGAAGGCGCAGACGAAGGGAAGTACACGAGACATCGCTCAGATGGTACTCGGGTTCCGGAGCTCAACCGGCGAGATCGACGTGGCGACCGAGACTCTCCTCCAATTCTCGTCGGAGTCGATCGAACGCAATGAGGCCGACGATCGCCCCGAGAACGATCCGCGTTTTCTGGCCCGCGCGGAGGGTGCAAGAAAGAGCCTCCGGGACGGACATGGCGTCAAGCTCGAGAACATCAAGGACTGTTCTACTTGTTGGGGGTTCTGAATCCGATCTGTTTGGTCGATCGGGTGGGCGGCTCCATGAGCTGCTTGATTGCCTGGAAGACAACCCGGAACCGGCGGTCGTATTTTCGTTCGAGGGTCGCAAGTTTCTGGGCAAGGTCCTTGTGCGTTGTCAGCAACTGCCGGAGTCGCACGAACGTGCGCATGATGGCAACGTTGACCATGACAGCGCGATCGCTTCTCAGAACACTGGATAGCATTGCAACACCCTGCTCGGTGAACGCATAGGGACTCCGCCGGAGGCTCATCTTGGCTCTCGGATTGGAAGTCACAAAATGTGATCTCCAATGCTCGAGTTCCAGCTGGTCGAGCTGGAACATGAAGTCCTCGGGGAAACGGCTACGGTTGCGTTTCACGGCCTGGTTGAGGGCCCCGGTGGTAACACCGTAGAGGTGGGCGAGGTCGGCGCCCAGCATCACATTGTGACCCCGGATGAAGTAGATCTGCCGTTCAATGACCCCGTTGGGGACAAGAGCGGTCGTCCTTGATTTCGACTTCGGCATACCGCGGAAGACTACCCGGTGGCCGTCGGAGGTCGAGGCATCGCCTGGCTGCGAGGGGTGGTGAACACGCAACCGCGCGCTCGAGGGCGCCCAACCGCGTTCGCGATCCCTAAGCCCTCAACTTGTTCGCCGCGTCCAACGCGGCGACCTTGTAGCACTCGGCGAGCGTCGGGTAGTTGAAGACCGTCTCGATGAAGTAGTCGAGGCCCCCACCGAGGGCCAAGACCGCCTGGCCGATGTGCACGAGCTCCGTCGCGGCCGTCCCCATGACGTGAACGCCCAGGAGCTTCCTTGTCTCGCGGTGGAAGAGCATCTTGAAGAAGCCGGAGTCGTCTCCGAGGATCTGGCCGCGCGCGATCTCGCGGTACCTGGCGATGCCGGTCTCGTAGGGGATCTTCGCTTCCGTCAGCTCCTTCTCCGTCGCGCCGACCATCGAGATCTCCGGGATCGCGTAGATCCCGTACGGGAAGTGCTTGGCCATCGGCCCCGAGGTGACGCCGAACGCATGGCAGGCGGCGAGCCGGCCCTGCTCGGCTGAAACCGCCGCGAGCGACGGCGCGCCGAGGACGTCGCCGGCCGCGAAGATGTTCGGCACCATCGTGCGGAACTCCGCGTCGGCGATGATCTTGCCCCGGTCGCCGGGGGCCAGTCCGGCGGATGCAAGCTCGAGGTGTTGGGTCGCCGCGACGCGCCCCACCGAGTAAAGAACCGCGTCGGCCACGATGCGTTTCCCCGACTCGAGCAGGATGACCGCCCGCCTGCCGCTTCCGGTATCGATCGCCACCGAGGCGACGGTCTCGCCGAGGCGGAACGTGACGTTGCGCTGTCGCATCTTGTGCATGAGCTCGTCCACGATCTCGCGATCGAGGAATTCGAGCGGACGATCGCGCTTCTCGACGATCGTGATCTCGATGCCGAGCTCCGCGAACATCGCGGCGTACTCGATTCCGATCACCCCGGCGCCGACGACGGCCATCGTCTTGGGCAGGTCCTTCAGTCCGACGATGGCGTCGCTCGTCAGGACGATCTCGCCGTCGACCGGAACTCCCGGAGGAGCCGCGGGAAAGGTCCCCACCGCGATCAAGACGAACTCGGCCGAGTACCGTTCCTCGCCGCGTTCGTTGCGGACGCCGATCGTGTGCGCATCGATGAAGTAGCCTTCGCCCGAGAGCATCCTCACGTCGTTGCGCCGGAGCTGGTTTTCGACGACTTCCTGCTGGATCCGAATCGTCTCCGCCACGCGCCAGAAGAGCTGGTCCGCCGTGGGCCGTCCTCCGTCGCGGGCCCCCTGCCGCTTGTCGAACCGGCTCCTGCCGGCGGCCGAGAAGTAGAGAACGGCTTCGCGAAGCGTCTTGCTCGGAATCGTTCCCGTGTCCACGCAGACACCGCCCACGTCGCGGCGCTTCTCGATGACGGCCGCCTTCTTGCCGAGCTTGGCCGCCTGAACGGCGGCGCGCTGCCCGGCCGGACCGCTACCGATGCAGATGAGATCGAAGTCATACGGCATGGGGCGTTTCCTCCCGGCGTCGGCGAAGCCTAGCACCTACAATGGTCCCGACCAATCCAGGGAAGGGGTGGGACGATGGCCGACAAGCCGCTGAAGTCCGCGTTCGAGCTCGCCATGGAACGGCTGAAATCGAAGGATCTCGCGGAAGGCGTCGAGGAAGCGGCGCCGCTCACCAAGGCACAGAAGAGCCGCATCGCCGAGCTGAGGAGCGAGGCGCAGGCCAAGCTCGCGGAGCTCGAGATCCTGCACCGTAAGAACGTCGCAGGAACCAGCGACCCCGCGGCACTCGTGAAGATCGAGGAGAACTACGCGACCGACCGCAGCCGCGCCGAGTCGCGTCGCGACACCGAGATCGCGAAGGTGCACCGGGGCAAGGACTAGGCCCGCTCCTCCCAGACCTTCGCCAGCTCGACGATGACCCGGGCTGCGAGCTCCATGTCCTGCGCCGACACCCACTCGAGCCGCGAGTGGAAGTTATGCTCTCCCGCGAAGATGTTCGGCGTCGGAAGTCCCATGAAGCAGAGCCGCGATCCGTCGGTGCCGCCGCGGATCGGGTGCTCGCGCAACGCAAGACCCGTGCGGCGGATCGCCTCGCGGGCGTTCTCGACGACCTGGGGATGGTTGTCGAGGACCTCCTTCATGTTGCGGTACGACTCTTCGACTTTGAACTCGACGGTGGCGCCCGGCCAGGCGGCGACCGTCTCCTTGGCGAGCTTGGTGAGGAACGCCTCCTGCTCTCTGAGCTTCGGGGTCTTGAAATCGCGCAGGAGGAGCTTCACCGAGGTCTTCTCGACCGAGGCGTTGACGACGTAGGGGTGCACGAACCCGTCGTATCCGTCGGTCGTCTCGGGTGAGAGGCGGTCCTTGGGGAGACGGTTGATGAAATCCGACGCGATCTTGATGGCGTTGATCATCTTCCCCTTCGCGTAGCCGGGATGCGTGTTGTTTCCCTGGAAGGAGATCGTGATCGCGTCGGCGGACCAGGTCTCCATCTCGATCTCGCCCTGGGTCTCACCGTCCATGGTATAGGCGCAGCTGGCGCCGAACTTCTTGACGTCGAAGTACTTGGTGCCGTTTCCGACCTCTTCGTCGGGGGTGAAGCCGACGCGGATGGCGCCGTGCGGGATCTCCGGGTGCTTCATCAGGTATTCGGCCGCCGCGACGATCTCGGCGACGCCCGACTTGTTGTCGGCGCCTAGAAGCGTCGCGCCGGAGGCGGTCACGATGTCGCAGCCGATTTGATCGGCCAGCGCCGGGTTGTCCTTGAACTTCAAGACCGGCTTGGGATCGTCCGGCAGCATGAGGTCCTGACCCTGGTAGTTCTTGTGAACGATCGGCTTCACGTCGACTCCCGGCATTTCGGGGCTGGTGTCGACGTGCGCGATGAATCCGACGACGGGGACGCGCGTCTTCTTCGTCGTCGCGGGGATCGTCGCGAACACGTAGCCGTGCTCGTCCATCGCGGCGTCCGCGAGGCCGATCGACTTCAGCTCATTCAGAAGGTGCTTCAGCAGCGTCAGCTGCTTCGGCGTCGAAGGGTACGTCGAGGAGTTCTCGTCCGATTGCGTATCGAACGCGACGTACTCGAGGAAACGGCGCAAGCACGCATCGCGAAGGGCGGAGTCCGACATGGGGCACCTCGTGGAAGCGAGAACGCTACAAGCGTGGGAGCAGACTCGCAACATACTTCGTCTCTCCCTTGTCTCTCTTCTCGCGCTGCGCTAGGATGCGTCGTCGCTACGGTCTGAGGCTCTAGGTCGAGCGACACGCGGAGTCCCGATGCTGCGTGCCCTGGGCGTCATCCCAGCCCGCTACGCCTCGACCCGGTTCCCCGGCAAACCCCTCGCTCCCCTCGG
>JAYUCM010000031.1:0-2538 GCA_043740355.1 Acidobacteriota bacterium
AGACGATGTTCGGGTCCTTCGGATCGACGACCGTCTGAAAGCCGTCGCCGCCTGTCGTGATGTACCAGTCGGCGTTGACGATGCCGTGCACCGTACGCGCGCGGGACGGCCCGCCGACCGTGTTGTTGTCCTGCGTGCCGCCGTAGACGTTGTAGTACGGCTGCGCGTCGTCGATCCCTACCTTGTAGAACTGCGCGAGCGGAAGGTTTTCGAACCACGCCCACGTCGCGCCGCGGTCGTACGATTCGTAAAGACCGCCGTCGCACCCCCCGATCAGGTGATCGGTGTCGGCAGGATCGATCCACAGGACGTGGTTGTCCACGTGCTTGTACTTCTCACCGACCTTGCTGAAGGTCTTGCCGCCGTCCTCGGTGACCTGCATCCAGGTGTCCATCGAGTAGACGCGTGTTTCGATCTTGGGATCGACGAAGAGCTCTTGGTAGTACTGAGGCCCGCCGGCGACGTACGGGCCGCGCTTCTCCCACAGCCCCCCCTGGTCGATCGAGCGGAAGAAGCCGCCCGCCTTGTTGGCTGCTTCGATGACGGCATAGACGATGTCGGGCTTCGACGGAGCGATGGCGAGGCCGATCCGCCCCATGTCTTCCTTGGGGAGCCCGTTTTCCAGTTTCTTCCACGTCGCCCCGCCGTCCGACGTCTTCCAGATCCCCGAACCGGGTCCGCCGTCGATCAAGGTCCAGATGTGGCGGCGTCTCTGGTAGCTCGCGGCGTAGAGGACGTCGGGGTTGCGGGGGTCGCGCACGACGTCGGTCACTCCCGTGTTCTCGTCCACGGTGAGGATCGCCTTCCACGTCTTGCCGCCGTCTCGCGTCTCGTACAGGCCGCGGTCCCCTCCCGGCGCCCAGAGCGGCCCCTGAGCGGCCACCAGCACGCGGCTCGAATCGCGCGGGTCGATGAGGATCTTCGCGATGTGCTCGGAATTCTTGAGCCCCAGGTTCTCCCACGACACGCCGCCGTCGTTCGACCGGTAGACGCCGTCGCCGTACGCGACGCTGCGCTGCGAGTTGTTCTCGCCGGTGCCGATCCAGACCGTCAGCGAGTTCTTCGGGTCGAGCGTCACGCAGCCGATCGAGTACGACCCTTGGTCGTCGAAGATCGGGGTCCACGTCGTGCCGGCGTTGACCGTCTTCCAGACATTCCCCGACGCGGCCGTCACGTAGCGGATCGCGTTGTTCTGCGGGTCGATGGCGACGTCGGTGACGCGCCCCGAGATCATCGCCGGCCCTATGCCGCGGAAGGCGAGCCCCTTGAACTTGTCGGCCTTGGCCTCGTCCGCCTTCGTGGCATCGGCCTTCTTGGCATCGGCCTTCTTGGCATCGGCCTTCCTGGCGTCTGCTTTCTTCGTATCGGACTTCTTGGTCTCGGGCTTGTCCGCGTCGGCGGCCAACGGAATCGAGACGACGAGGAGAGCGGCGGCGAGGGCGAGGGAGCGCATGGCGATCACGGGGAGACCTCCGAATGGGGCACGCCTTCTACGAGATAGATCGTGGAGTGTTGCAGGATATAGCTGTAGGCGTAGTTGCGGGCGTCAACGGCATGGATACGGCTTCATATCAGAGTTTGAGCAGCCACTTTACGACGGACGGGAGCGCATCGAGTCCGGAATCGCGTTCGAAATCCTTGAACGCGACGAAGCGGGCGTCCTCGGCGGACTTCGGTTCGACCTTGAACCGGAGCTGCGCGGCCCGGGCCCGTTCTTCGTCCTGCCGGCGTTCCTCGGACAGACGCTCTCCGCCGAGCTTGATCCATCTCAGCACCGCATCCAGCTCGGTGGCGTCGAACCAGATGCCGTCGTCGCGGCAGCGGTCGAGCAGGATGCCGCTGACGCGCTCGAAGTTGATGCGCGTCATCGGAGTCCGGCACGCGGGACAACGCCGGTAGAGGGGTCCGACGGGCTGCGGAGGCCGCGCACGAGAAGCCACCTCGGATCGAAGCGCCGCCGGATCGGGGGCGGACGGCGCAGCCTCGCGCGCGCGCTCTTCGAGAGTGCGGAAGACCTCCGCCCCAAGCCACAGACCGGCGCAGACGCCGCATTCCAAGACGGTCGCTCCCGTACCGCCCAGCGCGCGGCTGCTCAGGAACCTGCCTTCACCGCAGGCCGGGCAAACGCGATCGGTTTTGTCGCCCGCAAGCTCTTCGGGCGCGATCGACGTGCCGCAGTGGTGGCAGAATCGGGCGGTGTTGCTGATCCTCGCGAAGCACGACGGGCAGATCGTCTCCAAGTCTTGCTCGTGGATCGTGAAATCCGATCCGCAGTAGCCGCACGCTTTCGCCCCTTCCTCCCGCGCCGCACCGCACGACGCGCAGCGGACGACCGCCGCGTCCCGCGAGGCGATGACCGGGACCGCGATCGCGGCCCCGCAGCGGCATCGAAACTTGCTACCCACCGCCAGCCGCGTGGCGTCGAACTGTCGATGGCAAGACGGACAGCTCAGAAGCTTGCGCACCGCGCCATTATGGGGTCAGGTCTCCCATTGAGTCATTCGCGTGATGCGAATGACTCAATGGGAGACCTGACCC
>JAYUCM010000032.1:0-15458 GCA_043740355.1 Acidobacteriota bacterium
ACGGGCTGCGGCGATGGACCGTTGGGCCAAGGGAAGAACGGACCGATCCGCACCGTTCCTTCCTGCCCGTAGCCAAGGAATTCGGGCCGGCCGGCCCGATAGAAGGGGCGCGCGGAGGGATCACCCCTCTTCTCCGCGCGCCCCGGTTCGTTCGCGGCTGAGGGGTCATGACGTCGCGCTCCCGCGCGGCATCGAGGGGTGAAATGAAACGTCTCGCATGCGCCGTCTGTGCGTTACTCGCCCTAGGTCCCGCCCGCGCGGCGGGCGGTTCCGTTTCCGGCATGGTGGTCGATCGCGACGGCCCGGTCGTTGGCGCCGTGGTCGCACTGATCGTGTCGGAAGCCGGGCCCGCACCGAAGGCCGTCGTGACCGGAGGCGATGGCCGCTACACGTTCGCAGGGGTGTCCGCGGGAACCTACAACGTGAGCGCGTCGTTCGCGGGGAGCGACCCCGTCGCGTCGGCGCCTTTTGCCATCGCCGATGGCGGCGCGATCGAAGTGGCTCCGCTCTCGCTCGAAGTCGAAACGATCGAGGTGACCGCCAAGACCGACGAAGTCCCCATCCGCGGGAACACGACCACCGGCGAGACGTTCCAGTCCTCGAAGCTGGAATACATCCCGACGGCGCGCTCGTACACGGAAGTGCTCAAGATCGCCCCCGGGGTCTCCGAGGACACGAGCGGGGCCAACTCGACCGCCCCGGCGGGGATCTCGGTCTACGGATCGTCGGCCCAAGAGTCCTCGTACATCATCGACGGCGTCAACACGACCTCGATCGACACGGGCCGCCCATCCACGAACATCAACTACGACCTCATCGACAAGATCGAGATCAAGACCGGCGGGTACAACGCTGAATTCGGCGGCGCCCAAGGGGCGGTCGTCAACGTGACCACAAAGACCGGCAGCAACGACTTCGAAGGGGCGTTCAACGTCCTGTATTCCTCCGATCGCCTCGCGTCCGCTCCGCAATCGAACGAGGTGGGGACGGAGCTTCCCCGTCCCGGAGGCCGCGAGATCTCGGCGACGCTAGGAGGGCCGATCGTCAAGAACAAAGCGTATTTCTTCGTGGCAGTATCGTCGCGCGTGTACTCGGGCCTCTCCCCGCAGCGCTACCTCGACCTCTTGAATTCGGGGCCGTCGGGGACGGGCCGGCGCGTGGCCGAGGACAGCGACAATTCCGGACTCTACTCCGCCAAGGTGACCTGGCAGGTCACCCAGAACCACAGACTGACCGCGACCTTCTTCTCCGACCCGCGCTCCGCGAGCTTGCGCGACGAGCTGGGCGGCTACGGCGGCGACTATGACTTGAAGTCAGGGACCCAGAGCGCGTCCCTCGATCTGCAATCGATCCTCGGGAACCGGTGGGTCTTCGGCGCCTCGGGCGGGTACCACGACGAGAGCGCGGCGACGTCGCCCACGATCGACCGGCGCGCGGCGAATCCCGTCGGCTCGGATCGTCGGCTGTCCTACCAGTCGATTCGGTTGCGCATTGCGAACACGACCTCGGCCGGCGGCGGCGCCGCGGGTGACCTGTCTCTCAAGTCCGGCCCCTACGCCTATTCCGGCGACACGAACGGCGCACGCCGGTTCCTGCGCACGTCGCTCGAGGGATCGTTTCGCAAGCACACGCCGAAATTCGGCCTCGAATACGAGCCTTCGGACTTCGAGCAGACCCTCGATTACGGCTACGGGACCGGCATCGCCATGGAGTGGAGCGAGGCGACAACCGCATCGAGCACTCAGCCCGAGCAGCTCGTCGGAATCCGGCGTTGCTGGGGCGACGGCCAGGGAGCCTGCCTCGACTGGTCGCACCAGGTCAACGCGCAGGCCAAGACGAGCGCGCTCCGGGCCTATGCGCAGGACCAGTGGAGGCTGACCGACAACTTGACTCTTAACTACGGCCTCCGCTGGGATTCGCAGACGATCGCGGACTCGGCGGGGAAAAAGCTGGTCACGATCGACGGCAGCTTCTCGCCACGTCTCGGATTCACCTGGGACCTACTGGGCGGTGGGAGATCGAAGCTTTACGGGAGCGCGGGGCGGTACTACGACTCTGTCCCCCTTCAGGTGATGAGTCGAGCGTTCGCGCCGCGCATCACCATGAGCCGGCTCTTCAGAACGCGGAACTGGGGATACCAGGATTTCATCAGCAGCTTCAACGTCGGCCCGCTGCAATCGGACAATGGGATTTGCGCCACCAATACGCCGGCCGACGACTTCAACGTTCCGACCTGCTGGGACTTCGAGAGCGCCGATCTGGTCACGAATCCCTCTCAAACCACGGGGTTCGTCGACAAGGTTTACACGCCCAACGGCTTGCTGAATTCCGGGAACACGCGCGGGCTGTTCCGCCCCGAGGTCGTCGTGAACTCGGGATCGCTCTACCGATCGCCGATCGATCCGAACCTGCGGGGGGCCTCCACCGACGAGGTCATGATCGGCTTTGACTGGACCTTCAAGCCGTCTTGGACCGTGGGCGCGCGCCTGATCGGGCGCCGGCTGAATGACGCTATCGACGACGTGAGCCTCGACCTGGGGCACACGTTCGTCATCGCGAATCCGGGCGGCCCCTATCGTTTCTATGTCGATCCGCAGAATCCCGATCTGTGGAATCCGAACTACGATCCATCGTCGAGCGTGGCCACGGCGCGGCCCGGCCTGGCACAGCTGTACGGTTGCGCCGTCGGCACGACCTGCACCGTCACCTCCGCGGCGATGAAGGCCCTGGGATTCGGAGCCATTCCGAAAGCTGAGCGCAAGTTCAAGGGGTACGAGCTGACGCTGACCAAGCTACTGACCGACAAGCTGTGGTTTACGTTCTCCTACCTTCACTCACGAACAGTCGGGAACTACCGCGGCCGTTATTTCGCGGAAACGGAAGAGCGAGACCCCAATCAGACCGAAGCATTCGACGTGCCGGCGCTCGCGGTGAACAACTTTGGCCGCCTGCCGCAGGACCGCCCCGAGCAGGTCAAGGCGTATGGCAGCTACCGCATCACCAGCAACCTCACGACCTCGGGAACGGTTCGCGTCCTCGCCGGAACGCCGATCGACGCGACGACCGATCCGCTCGGCGGCTCGACGCCGTTTCTCGGCGCGATCTACCTCCTCCCGCGCGGGTCGGCGGGCAGAACCCCGACGCTGACCAACCTGGACCTCGGGCTCGCCTACGACGTTCGCGATTCGAAGCGGGTCAAGCTGACGTTCATGGCGGACGTTTTCAACCTACTGAATGAGCAGAAAACCCTCCGTGTCGATTCCCAGTTTCTCGCTGCGGGAGTCTGGCGCGGCGCTTTTTACGATCCGACCCTCGGCTTCATCTTCCAGTCCCAGGGCCGCGGCGAGCCGTACGACGGTTATGTCGACCACGGTTTCGGGAACGGCGACGGGATCCTCTCACCGGACGAGTGGAACCGCTGGGCAGGATCGTTCGAGGGGCGCTTCCAGACGGTCGAGCAGCTCTACCAGTTTCTTCGGAACGAGACAGTTAGCGTCAACCTGGGCGGCACCAACCGCGACGTGCCCGCCTATCCCGGCTTCCAGAACTGCCCGGCCGACATGCCCGCGGATCTGTCTACGTGCGGCGCGCTGAACTCGCACTTCGGCAAGTCCACGCAACTCGAGTCGCCGAGAACCATCCGCCTCGGCGTTCGGCTGACGTTCTAGGGGGCGCGATGAAACCCATGTGCCTGACGTTCGCGCTCATCGTCGGAGTGCTTCTGCTCCACGGTCGCACCGTGGCCCAGGCCGACCCGTTCCTTCCGACAGGTCCGCCCGAGATGCCTCGCCCCGATCGGACGCCACCTCAGCCCACTCCCGAGGATCTCGGCTTGACGGCGCCGCTGCTCGTCGTGGACCGCTTCTCCGATGCCGCCGGGACGCTCCTCCGCCGCAGCCTCGATCCCAAATTGCCGCGAGCCGACGAGCCGTTCTCGCTCGACGATGCGCGCTTCGCCGTCATCGTCGCCGGGCCCGGTGGCGTGGCCGGGCGTTGCTACAACCTCGACGTCCGTCCCGCGTCACCGAACCGCTATTACGTTTTCTATGATCGCATCGGGAACTACCGGTTGGCCCAATTCCCGGTGATCGAGAAGGCCCCGGGCGATCCGGGCTACTCTGATGTCTCGGACATCTGGAAGGTGATCACTCCAGACGCCTTTCGCGAGACCAACTGGGTCCGCGACGCGGCGACGGTGGAACGGTTGCTCGCCGACCCTGCGGGCGGCTTCACCGCATCGTCGACAGGCATCTACCTCAACGCGCCGATCGTCCCCGAAGGGACAACGGCCGGGAGCAAGGCGGAGGGAAGAACGGGGCGCGCAACCCGGCTCTACGCGTGGTATCGGGGAAAGCGTGCGCCGTTCCTCTATTTCGAGGGGAGCTTGCACCTGACCCCCGATGGGCGGGTCCCGGTCTCGACGCTGAAGGTCACGGGACGGGATGCGCACTGGCCTTCGAAGGCGCCGGTTCAGGCGGCGAACTGGCCGAAAGGGACCGGGTACTCGCCCCTCGCAAGGGTCGTAGACGGTGCCGGCCGTCCCGTCATCAAGGGCACAATCAATTGCCCGATCGTGGGACCTTCCGCTCCCTGAACGCAGTCCCAGCCACACGGGGCTGTCGTGTGCGTGCGACTGTTCACGCGAATGTTCGGATGGCGGTTCGGCGTTGTCTTCACGAGAGAGGCGCACGGCGACCGCCGGGATGCGACGGCCCCTGCGAAGAGCGGGCAGCGTCGGCCGTAATCGCTACGCGCCCCCAATCCGTCACGTGGATGTAACGGTTTCCGTCATGCACGCGATCTACCTTTCTCCCGACATCAAGGGGAGACACGGTGTACAACGACGCGAGCGATTCGTACCTTTTTCGGCATGTCACGCGTGGCCCGCGGCCGGAGCGGCCCGCGGAACAGGCGCAGGTTGCCCGCGCGAGCAACGGCGATCGAGCGTCCATCGAGCTCCTCGTCTCGGCAAACTTCCCCGGCGTCGTTCACATTGCCAAGGAGTTCCGCGGCCGCGGCATGCCGTTCGATGACGTCATCGCCGAGGGGTGCGTGGGGCTCCTCAAGGCGATCCGCCGCTATCGAGCCGAAAACGGTACGCGTTTCATGACCTATGCGTCCTTCTGGGTCAGGAAGCAGATCCTCGCGGCCGTCTCGGATCAGCCGCACACGATCCACGTCCCCCGGTACGCGCGCCAACACGGCTACGAGGCTCCGCGCGTGCTGCGCCTCGACGGCCCCAGCAGCGCGAATACCGAATTGAGCCTCCGCGACCGTTTGCCTCATCCGGACCCGCTTCCGGCCAAGTCGATCATCGACAGCGAGCAACACGTCCAGGTGCGGCGTCACGTGCTGCGACTGCCGTTGCGGGAACGAGCCGTGATCGCTTGGCGCTATGGCCTCGGGGGCCAGGCGCCGCAGACGCTCCACGAGATCGCCCACCGCTTCGGGCTCTCGAAGGAGCGGGTGCGCCAGATCGAGGTCTCGGCGCTGACCCATTTACGCGACGCGCTGACCAAATCGAAATTGCCGGAGCCATTGCCTGGACCTAACTTCACGAAACTGTGGGACGGACGTCATGCTCATCGCTCGCGCTACGCATCGGTGCAGTCCTCCTCGCGGTCGGCTGCCATGGAATCGCGCGTGCGCGACCGGATCTCGAGGCCATCCACCCCATCCTGAGGTCGGTTCTCGAAGCCTCTGGCCTCGACGAGGCCGAACGCCGGGTCGTCGAGGCCCGCTTCGACGCGCTCGCGACCGACGTCGCCGCGCGGGTCGGGGAGGTACGGTCGCCGGAGAGGCGCGCGCGGCGCCTCCACCGCGTCCTCCACGATCGCGTGCTCGTGCGCTACCAGGAATACGCAGACGGCATCGACGACGTGATCGCGCGCGGCGATTTCAACTGTGTCTCCTCGACGCTCGTCGAGGGGCTGCTCGCGGCGTCGCTCGGATTGACGCCCACGATCGTGCCGGGATCGCATCATGTGTTCCTGCGGCTGACGTTCCCGACGCGGGTCGTCGACGTCGAAACGACCGTCCGGAACGGGTTCGACGCCCGCGGCAACGCCGTGGCTTGGGCGAGGTTCCTGCTCGTCGACAAGCTCGCCACCAACGACGAGATCGCCGTGCGAGGCGCGCGGCAGCTCGTGGAGCACGACGGGAGCCTCGGTCCCGCGGTTCCGCTAGGGGATGGCGCCGCCTTCGTCTGGCACAACGTGGCCGAGCGCGCGCTCGCCCGCGGCGAGGGACGGGCGGCCGCCCTCAGCCTCCTGGCCGGCGAGACACGGTACCCCGGTGTCGCGGCAAGCGGCGAGAGCGTCCAGATCCTGCTGGGTCGCGCCTTTCGCGTGGACTACGACGCCGCCCGGTTCGACGACGCCTACGAGACGGCGGCCATCGGTGTGGGTCTGGGCCCGAGCGTGGTCACCGCCCATGACCGGCTGATCGCGGCGGCCGCGCAGCGGCTGGAGCTGCTCGTGGACCTCGGGGACGTGGGGCAAGCCGAGGAGATTCTCATCGACCTGCGCCGGATGCTTGGCGACGGCTCGAGCCGATTCGAGAGACACATGCTTCCGTTGATCGTCGCGGCGGCGGTGAGGACTGGCGATTGGGAGCGGGCCGACTGCCTGGCCAATCGTTTCGGCGTGGTCGAGCTGGACGCGGTGGAGGCCCGGCGCCTTCGTTCCTGGGTGCGCGGCCGGCGGATCGAGGACGCATCCGCTCCCTGATCGCCTCCCCGGCCTCTAAGTTACAGCGACTTTACGCTCGCGTAACCCCCGTGCGGCGCGCATCTCGTACGGTAAGGCGATGCAGCGTCTGCTCGTAGTGGAAGACGAGAGCGATATTGCCGAGCTTCTGCGTCACGTGTTCTCCAAGGAAGGCTTCCAGGTGGGCGTCGCGCACAACGGCCTCGCCGCCTTGGAGGTCCTGCGGCGGGAGCCCCCCGACCTCGTCGTCCTGGACTGGATGCTCCCCGAGCTTTCGGGGATCGACGTACTGAAGGAGATACGGGCCCGTCCCGAAACGCGGTTGGTCCCGGTCATCCTGCTCACCGCCAGGCGTGAGGAGATCGATCGCGTCTTGGGCCTCGAGCTCGGGGCCGACGACTACGTCACGAAGCCGTTTTCCGCCCGGGAGCTGGTCTTGCGGATCCGGGGGCTTCTGAAGCGGGGCGAGCGGCCGATCGATCCCAAGGAGGGCGCGCTGCGGCTCGGACCGATCGAGATCCGCGCCGCGGATCATCGCGCGATCGTCGGCGGGAAGATCCTGACCCTCACGCTCACGGAGTTCCGCCTTCTCGAAGACCTCGTTCGTGCCCGAGGGCGCGTGCGAACGCGCGAGACGCTGCTCTCCGAAGTGTGGGGCTACGACTCCGAGGTCCTCTCCCGCACCGTGGACACGCACGTGAGGCGCCTTCGCTCCAAGCTCCACGGCGCCGCCGATTGGTTGGTGACCGTGAGGGGCGTCGGGTATCGCATCCAAGACCCGGCCGACGAGCGCTAGTCCGAACCGGCGCCCGCGGTGAGACAATGCGCCTCCCATGATGCGCATCGCCGCGATCGACGTCGGGAGCAACTCCATCCACATGATCGTGGCCGAGGCCCGTCCCGACGGACACTTCATCGTGCTCGATCGCGCGAAGGAGATGGTGCGGCTGGGCGAGAAGAGCCTGACGACGGGCCGTCTGCAGAAAAGCGCGATGGACCGCGGCATCCGCACGCTCAGGACCTTCAAGAGCATCGCCGTACGGCACGGGGTCACGCGCACCCGCGCCGTCGCGACGAGCGCCGTGCGCGAGGCCGGAAACGGCGGCGAGTTCATCCAGCGGATCTTCGACGAGATCGGCTTGCGCGTTCGCGTCATCCCGGGGCGTGAGGAGGCCCGTCTCATTCACCTGGGCGTGGCCCAGGTCGAAGACCTCGACGGCCCCCCCTCCCTCATCCTCGACGTCGGCGGCGGCAGCGTGGAGGTCGTCCTGGTGGAGGACGGCCGCGCGGTCGAGCTGCACAGCCTGAAGCTGGGCGTCGCCCGCATCACCGAGGCGTTCCTCTCCGGCGACCCGCCGCGCGCCAAGGACGTCCTACGCCTGGAGGAGTTCCTCCGCGCCGAGCTCGAGCCGGCCCTGGCCTCGGCGGCTCGGCTAAGGGTGAAGCGGGTCATCGGGACTTCCGGCACCGCGCAGACCGTGATCTCGTTGGCCGCGCATCGCCTCGGCGTCCACCCCGGCGCGCAAATCCACGGGCTGGAGGTCCCGGCCGAAGCCGTTTCGCGGCTGAGGCGCGGCCTCGTCCGCGCCGACCGCGAGACGCGTCTCGCGATGCGCGGCATGGACCCGAAGCGCGTCGACCTGATCGCGGCGGGGGCCGTGCTGATCGACGTCGTGCTGCGCCGCCTGAAGGCGGCGCGAATCCGGGCGTGCACCTGGGCGCTCCGCGAGGGGCTCCTCCAGGACTTCATCGGCGGCCACGCCAAGGGGATCGAGGAGTCGGCCAGGATCAGCGACGTCCGCCGCCGCAGCGTCGTGCGCCTCATGCGCCGCTTCGGGTCGCCGCAGGCCCACAGCGAGCAGGTGGAGCGCCTCGCGCTCCGTCTTTTCGACCAATTCCGCGGGCGTCTGGGCCTCAGGAACGAGGCCCGGGGCTGGCTCGAGTCCGCCGCGCTCCTCCACGACGTCGGGCACCTGATCGAGCACGAGGAGCATCACCGCCATTCCTATTACCTCATCGTCAACTCCGAGCTGTACGGATTCCAGCGGGACGAGATCGAGGCGATCGGCCAGATCGCGCTCCATCACCATCGCAAGGGAATGCCCAAGCCGGGAGAGGCAGGGGGGGCGCCGCTCCCGCAAGACGTCTGGCGCCAGGTCAAGGCGTGCGCCGCGCTCTTGCGGCTGGCCGAGGGGCTCGACCGCAGCCACTACCGGGCCGTTTCCGACGTCAAAGTCCGGGGACGAGGTCGCCGCGTCAGCGTCGATCTCCTGACTCAGGAGAACGACGCAGCGCTCGAGCTCTGGGAGGCGCGGCGGAGAACGGACCTTCTGGAGAAGCTGCTCGGTGCCGAGGTGGTGCTCACCGTGCAAAAAAAGAGGGGACGCCGATGACGGCGTCCCCTGATATCTATTGGTGTTTCCTGCGTAGGGCTTGAGTTACTTCTTCGCGGCCTTTTTCTTTCCGCCCGACTTGGCGGCCTTCTTCTTCGTTGCCATGGTCTCTCACCTCCCTCCGGAGATCGTCGCGTGGACGATCGACGTTCTCGATCACCAAGTCGAATATAAAGGAGCGCCTCCGCATGTCAAGACGGTTCTTGCGTCGTCAACCGAGTCGAGCGGTCGCGCGCTCTCTCAAGAACCTCGCCTGCGCGTTCACCAGTTCGGTTCCCGACGCAGGAGCGCTCCGCGTATAGGTTCCGTCGGCGTTCATCACGCGCGCCTTCACCGTGTCGGCGAGGTACGCGCCGAGGATCTCTTCGCGGACGACGTCGACGAGGCGCGGATCCGAGACGGGGAAGAGCACTTCGACGCGCCCGTTGAGGTTTCGCGGCATGAGGTCGGCGCTCCCTAGGAAGACTTCCTCGTCGCCGCCGTTCTCGAAGAAGAACACACGGCTGTGCTCGAGAAACCGGCCGACGATCGACACCACGCGGATGGTGTCGCTCACCCCCGGGATGCCGGGACGGAGGCTGCACATCCCGCGCACGATGAGGTCGATCGCGACCCCGGCCTGCGACGCCCGGTAGAGCAGCCGGATCATCCGGCGGTCCACCAGCGCGTTCATCTTCATGACGATGTGGCCGCGCCGGCCCGCCTGTTGGTGCGCGATCTCCCGCTCGATCAGACGCTCGATCGTCTCCCGCAGATTGATGGGAGCGACTGCGAGCTTGCCGTAGTCGGTCTTGGCCGAATACCCGGTCAGGTAGTTGAAAAGATCGGTCGCGTCCGCCCCGATCGCGTCGTCGCAGGTCAAAAGGCCCAGGTCGGTGTACTGCTGAGCTGTGACGGCATTGTAGTTCCCGGTCGAAAGGTGGGTGTAGCGCCGGATTCTGTCCCCTTCCCGGCGGACGACGAGCGCCAGCTTGGAGTGCGTCTTCAATCCCAGAAGGCCGTAGACGACGTGGACGCCCTCGCTTTCGAGGGCGCGGGCCCACTCGATGTTGCGCTCCTCGTCGAAGCGGGCCTTCAGCTCGACCAGGACCGCGACCTGCTTGCCTTCCTCGCGCGCCTCGAGGAGGGCCTTGACCACGGGGGAGTTCCGGCCGACGCGGTAGAGCGTCATCTTGATCGCGAGAACGTCCGGGTCGACCGCCGCGGCCCTGAGGAAGTCCAGTACCGGCGCGAACGAGTCGAAGGGGTGGTGGAGCAGGATGTCCCCCCCGCGCACGGCGGCGAACACGTCGCTCTCCTTCCCCTCGAGGGTGCGCGGGAGGGCGGGAAGGAACGGCGCTTCCTTGAGGTCCGGGCGATCCACGGCGTACAAGCCGCCGACGTTGACGAGCGCGAGCGGTCCGTCGACGATTTCCGCATCGGCGCGGTCGGCCTCGAGGTTGACGAGCAGGCTGTCGAGGATGCGCGTCGGCATCGACGTTTCGACCGTCAAGTGGGTCACGAAACCGAACTGCCTCTGGTGCACGCTCTCTTCGATCGTCTCCAGAAGGTCGCCCGCCTCCAGCTCCTGGATCACGAGGTCGGCGTTGCGCGTCACCCGGAACGGGTGGACCTCGACGATCAGGGTACCGGGGAACAGCGTATCGAGGTTGACGGCGACGAGCTGCTCCAACGGAACGAACGACGTACCCGTGGGCTCGCGCGCCAGCCGCACCGGCACATACTGCGGGAGCGTGCCCGGGACCTTCACGCGGGCGAAGTGTTCGCGGCCGGCGGCGTCCCGAACGACCACGGCGAGGTTGAGGCTCAGGTTCGAAATGTGCGGGAACGGCCGCGACGGGTCGACGGCGAGCGGCGTCAAGACGGGGAAGACGGCGGTCTCGAAATACCTCCTGAGCTCGATCTTCGCGTCGATCGGCAAAGCGTCGTAGTCCACGACGCGAATCCCCTCCGCCGTGAGCGCCGGGGCGAGCCGGTCGCGCCACACCTTGCGGGCCTCGTGCTTGATCTCGCTGGCCACGCGCCGGACCGCGGCGAGCTGCTCGGCGGGGGTCATGCCGTCCGGACCGGGCTCCTGCACGCCGGCCGCGACCTGCTGCTTGAGGCCGGCCAGCCGGATCATGAAGAACTCGTCCATGTTCGAGCCGAAGATCGACAGGAAGCGGACCCGCTCCAGGAGCGGAACCGACGGATCGTCCGCCTCCTCGAGCACGCGCCGCTGGAATTCGAGCAGCGACAGCTCGCGATTGCCGTAGAGCTGCGCACCGTCGAGGTCGGTCGCGGTCTGCTTGGGGCGGTCGTCGATTTCTGCCATGGAGACCCAACAATAAGTCTCGCCCGGGAATGTGACAAATGCGTTACGGGGCGAGGATGCCGCGACGCCGGCGCTTGCTCGCGATGTCGAGACCGAAGAGCCGGATCTTCCGCTGGAGCGTGCGTACGCCGATTCCCAGCAGGTGCGCGCTGATCGTGCGGTTTCCCCCCTCGTGCTCGAGAGTCGCGCGGATCAGCTCGCGCTCCATCTCACCGATCGTCGTACCGGGGGTGATCGTGGTCCTCGCGGGCGCCGACCGCTCGCGCAGCACCGACGGCGGGAGATCCGCCGGGGTGATGCGGTCTCCGGAGCTCGACACCAGGACGCTCTCCAGGATGTTCTTCAGCTCCCTGACGTTTCCGGGCCAGTTGTACGCCTCGAGATTCTCGAGCGCCTCCGCCGAGATCGCCTTCCGGGGCACGGCGTTGTCGCGCGCGAGCTCCTCCAGGAACGCCTCGACGAGGGCGGGGATGTCGGAACGGCGCTCGCGCAGCGGCGGCACCTGGATCGTGACGACCTTGAGGCGGTAGTACAGGTCGCGGCGAAACGTGCCCCGCTCGACCATGGCCTCGAGATCGGAGTTGGTGGCTGCGATGACCCGCACGTCGACCCGTACGTTCTGATCGCCGCCGACGCGCATGAACTCCCGCTCCTCGAGGACCCGGAGCAGCTTCACCTGCGTGGCGAGATCGGTCTCGCCGATCTCGTCCAGGAACAGCGTGCCCCGGTGGGCCGTCTCGAACTTGCCGCGCGCGCGCGCGTGCGCGCCGGTGAACGAGCCTTTTTCGTGGCCGAACAGCTCCGATTCGATCAGGTTGGCCGGGATGGCCGCGCAGTTGATCCCCAGGAACGGGAAATCGCGGCGCGGCGAGTTGAAGTGGATCGCCCGCGCGACCAGCTCCTTGCCCACGCCGCTCTCCCCGAAGATGAGCACGGTCGCACGCAGCGGCGCGACGCGCAGGATCCGATCGAGCACGGCGCGCATCGCCGGCGAATGACTGACGAGGTTCTTCACCCCGTAGTTCTTGGAGACCTCGTGCTGCAGAAGGGCGAGACGGGAATCCAGGTCGTGCCGCTCGAGGAGGCGCACGAGCCGGGCGCGCAGCTCGAAGACGTCGGTCGGGCGGACGACGTAATCGTCGGCGCCTTCCCGGAGCAAGCGGACCGCGTCGAGGATGCGTGAGGCGTCGACGATGAGGAGAATCGGCGTCGATGGCGCGGACCGGCGAAAGGCTTCGATGAGTTTGTCGTTCACCGCGCGGTCGAGATCGATGAGGACGGCGTCGTGAGGGCGGCGCTCGTTCATCTCCAGCGCCTGCCGCCCGCTGACAGCCAGCGTCGCCGTGAACTTCGATCGGGCGAGGACGCTGCGGACCCGTTCGGCGTGGTCCCGGTCGGGGTCGAGGACGAGGATGCGCTTCTGATCCGGGGCCAGGCCGCTCACAGGGGAGAGTATATAGAGGAGGAGGCCAATCCGGCCAACCTGGCGCGGTCGGGTCCCCGGCTCGGCCAAAGTGACCGCCGCGGCTTCCGCGAGCGCGTTTTCACCGAGAAGAAACGGATGAGCGCGTTGGTATAGCTCTTGATACCCCTTCCTACTGCCCGCGAGACGACAGGGACTGGGGAGGCGCCGTGGCCAGCAAGAAAACGACCGTCAAGGTCGAGCCCAAGGTGAACGTCATCGACTACAGCTTCGGAACCCACACGTACCAGATCGATCCGAAGCGGCAGAAGGTCTACAGGCGCTTCGTCGAGATCGAAACCGGCAGAGCCTCCACGATCTTCGCGAGTTGGCGCGCCAGCAACGTCTAGCGTGCGCCGGCGTCTCGCGTTCGTCCTCGTCGCGCTCTGCCTCACCGCGGTCCTGGCTCGTGAATCCGACGAGATCTCGTGGATTCGCATGGACGGCGCTCCGGGTTGGCGCGCGGCGATTTCGCGGGAGCTTCATCAGGACGGCGTCGTGGCCTCGCCTCTTCTGGCGCCGACGTGGTTTGCGAAGTTTCCCGACGCGAAGATCCCGCTGGCACCGCAGGGAAGTTTCGAGCTCGCCTCCGCGCGCGGCAAGGTGTTGCTGATCGACTACTGGGCCTCGTGGTGCGCGCCGTGCCTCAAAGAGCTTCCGCACCTCCAGCGCTTGCACGTCGCGCGCGGCGGGGCGGGTCTCGTGGCGGTAGCCGTCAATGCGGACGAAGACGCCGCCGCAGCCTCGGAGTCTGCGAAGCGCCTCGGCCTGACGATGATGATCGGGCTGAACGATCCCGACGTCTACCGGACTCTCGGCGTCCGCACGCTTCCCACGCTGCTCGTCATCGACAAGCAAGGTCGACTGCGCGCGCGTTGGGACGGCTACCGGAACGGTCTGGAAAACGAGATCGCCGCCACGGTGGACAAGCTTCTTGCGGGCGATGCGACGGGCACCACCCGCGAGGCAGCCGCCGTCCTTTCGGGCCAAGGGCGGCTCCGCGCCCTCTGGAGTCGCGACCTCGCCGGATCGGCGGACGGTGTGGTGGGGTTGCCCGTGGGAATCGACGACGGTAGGCGCGTCGTCGCCTCGGGCGGCGGGGAGCTCGTCTCGTTCGACGCGGCGGGTGAGGCGGTCGCGCGGGTCAGGGCGGTGAGCACGGCGGGGCGGCTCATCGACTTCGGTGTCGCGGCCGACGGCACGCACGAGCTCGTCGGTTTTCATCCGGGGGGGACCGCGATCGGTGTGATCGCGTTGCGATCCGGTGCCGAGCGCTCCATTGCGCTTCCGGCTCCCGTGCTCGACGTCGCCGCCTCGGGCGACGCCGGAGGCGACGGGCGGCGTCTCGCGGTCGCGACGATGCGCGGCGCGGCGATCGCGGGCGCGAGGGACGAGCGTGCCACGTTACTTCCCGGGACCGGCGGCGTGCGCTCTCTCGCTGCGATTCCCGGACGAGGCATCGTCGGCTTGCAGGAGAGCGGTTCGATCGGAGCGCTCGACGGTTCCAGCCCGGCCTGGCCCAAACCCGCGGTGGGCGCGGAGCGTCTGCTTGCCGCCCAAGAGGATGGCGCCGTGGCGGGGCCGCGCACGGTGATCGCCGCGGTGTCCGGGCGGTTCTTCCCGGAGGGCGGCCGCCAACTCGCCGTCGCGACGTACGCGGGTCACCTCACGGTTCTCGACGAACATTCCGGCCTCATCCTGTTCGACGCGGCCTGGGCAGGGGTCCACGACCTGGCCGCCACCGATCTCGACGGCGACGGGCACGACGAGCTCCTCGTGGCCGCCGGACGCTCCGTCACCGCGCTCGGAGCGGCGGCGCACTGAAAGCCTGGCGTTGGACCCCTGGCGGCGGCTGAATGACGACATCATCTCCTGTACGCGCTGTCCCCGGCTGCGCGCCCACTGCGAGGAGATCGCCCGCGTCAGGCGACGCGCCTTTCGCGATCAGCCGTATTGGGGGCGCCCCGTCCCGGGATTCGGCGACACCCGCGCTCGCGTTTTGCTCTGTGGCCTCGCTCCGGCGGCGCACGGCGCGAACCGCACCGGCCGGATGTTCACCGGCGACGACTCGGGGAACTGGCTCTACGCCGCGTTGCACCGCGCGGGGTTCGCGACCCAGGCGATGGCCAGCGGCAGGGGCGACGGCCTCGCCCTGCGCGACGCTTTCATCACGGCCTCGGCCCGCTGCGCGCCCCCCGACAACAGGCCTTCACCCACCGAGCTCGCCGCCTGCGCTTCTTTCCTGGCCCGGGAGATCGAGCTGCTCGTTCGCGTGCGCATCGTCGTGGCCCTCGGACAGATTGCGTGGAACACGATGCTGAAGTGCGCCCTTCGCGCCGGCGACGTTTCGCTTCCGTCCCCCCGTCCCAAGTTCGGCCACGGGGCGGAAGCGCGCGTTCGCGTCAGCGCGGGCCGGGCGCCCGTCACGTTGCTGGGGAGCTACCACCCGAGTCGCCAAAACACGAACACCGGCCGGCTGACGCGCCCCATGCTCGATGCCGTCCTGTCGCGAGCGAGGGAGCTAGCGGAATAGTTCTTGGGGTCAGGTCTCCCATTGAGTCATTCGCAACGTGCGAATGACT
>JAYUCM010000033.1:0-2530 GCA_043740355.1 Acidobacteriota bacterium
GTCGGCCAGCACCTGCTCGATGCAGTCGGCCGCGGTCTCCCACGGGAGGATGCACTCGATCCACGGGTGCATGTACTCCCACGTCCCCGCCTTCCTCCATAGCTCGAAGACCGGGATCATGCGCTCATAGAACTCGAGCGTCGGGCAGTCGTCGGTGTAGACCTTGTCGTACGGCCGCAGCCCCGCGAGCATCGCCGCATCGTCGGGAGGGCTCCCCGCGTCGTATTCGATCGTGAGGTGGAACGGGTAAAACCATTTCGCGAAGACCTGGCGCTCGCCCGCGACCGGCCGCGTCCCCTGCGCGCACGGCGCGCCCCACGACTCCAGATGGTCCCACCTGCCGCTGTCCATCGCCGAGCGCGCGTCCTCGAGAAACACCCGCACGTCGTCGTAGAGCAGGTAGTAGGTGCGCGTCATCGGCTTCATGCGCCGCAAGCGCAGCCGCGCGCGCGTGATGATGCCGAACGAGCCCAAACCCGCGATGGCCCCCCAGAACAGCTCGTCGTTCTTTTCGGGCGAGCAGGTCACGACCACGCCTTCTCCCGTGACGACGTCCAGCTCGACGACGTTGTCCCCTTGCGATCCGTAGCGAAACGATGCGACGCCGATTCCGGCCATCGACAGCGTGCCGCCGACCGTGACGCCGAGGTTGTTCGTCAGGACGGGCGGCACGAGGTTGCGGCCCGCCAGGTGGTGAACGAGATCGCTCCAGGCGACGCCGGGCTCGACGTCCACCGTCAGGTTCTTCTCATCCACCGCGCCGATGCGGTTCATCGACTGCATCTCGACGAGCACGCCGTCCCGGTTGATCGCAAGCTGCGACTGCGAATGCGCCGCGCCGCGGGCGGTCAGCTGAAGTTTGTGCGCTCGGCAGAAAAGCACGAGCGCGACGATGTCCATCTGCGATTGCGGTTGGACCACGAAGCGCGGCGTCCATCGAAAGATTCGGCCGTAGTTCTGCAGGTGATCGGCCGTGATCTGGTCGGGGGTGCGCACCGTGCCTTGAAGCGATGCGGCCAGCGAACCGAACAACGTGTCCATGGCGGCTCAATGTATCGGAGCCTGTGAGGCGAGGCCAGGCACGGGTGATGGTCTATCCTCCAGCCGCCGTGATGGAGCGCAACGACCCGGCGGATCAGGAAACCGTCAAGCACCCGGCGGCCACCGCCGCCTTGGGCCTCGCCGCGTTGGGCGTCGTCTACGGAGACATCGGGACCAGCCCGCTGTACGCGATCCGCGAGTGCTTCCACGGACCGCATGCCGTAGCGGTCAACCAGGTCAACGTGCTCGGCGTTCTCTCGCTCGTGATCTGGTCGCTGGTCCTCGTCGTTTCGGTCAAGTACGTGATCGTCATCCTGCGCGCGGACAACCGGGGCGAGGGGGGCATCCTCGCATTGATGACGCTCGTCACCGACCCGCGGCCGCGCTCGTTCCGGCTGCGCGGAAAGTCGATCCTGCTCCTGCTCGGGCTCTTCGCCGCGGCGCTCCTCTACGGCGACGGCGTCATCACTCCGGCCATCTCGGTGCTGTCCGCCGTTGAAGGGATCGAGGTGTGGACGCCGGCCCTTGCCGCCTGGACCGTTCCGATCGCCCTTGCCGTGTTGGCGACCCTTTTTCTGGTGCAAAGCCGCGGAACGGCGCGGCTCGGCGCGCTCTTCGGTCCGGTCGCGCTCTTGTGGTTCGTCGTGTTGGCCGCCCTGGGCATCGCGTCGATCGCGAAGACCCCATTCGTGTTCGCCGCGTTCGACCCGACATGGGCGATCCGGTTCTTCGGCGACCACGGCTTCCGCGGGATCGTCGTGCTCGGAAGCGTTTTCCTCGTCGCCACCGGCGCCGAGGCGATCTACGCCGATCTCGGGCACTTCGGGGCTCCTGTCATCCGTCTGACATGGTTCGCTGTCGCGTTCCCGGCGTTGCTTCTGAACTACCTCGGCCAGGGTGCGCTGCTGCTGCGCGACCCCGCCGCGGCCGACCACCCGTTTTACTTGCTCGTGCCTCCCCCGCTCCTGATCCCGGTGCTCCTGATCGCGACGGTGGCGACGTGCATCGCCTCGCAGGCGGTGATCACGGGAGCGTTCTCGTTGACGTGGCAGGCGATCCAACTCGGCTACCTCCCGCGCCTCGAGGTGCGGCACACCTCCGGGCGGGAACGCGGTCAAATCTACCTCCCCGCCATCAACTACCTCCTTCTCGGGCTGACCCTCCTCGTCGTCGGCATGTTCCGCACGTCGGCGAATCTCGCGGCCGCCTACGGGATCGCGGTGACCTCGACGATGGTCGTCACGAGCGTGTTCCTGTTCTTCGTCCTGCGGGACAGGCAGGGCCGCGGCCCGGTCGTCGCGGGGGCGGTCGCGGGCGCGTTCCTCGCGATCGACCTGTTGTTCTTCTCGGCGAACGCGCTGAAGATCGCGCACGGCGGATGGTTTCCTCTCGTCCTCGCCGTGGCGATCGTCGTGGTCATGACGACCTGGGCGACGGGCAGGCGCCTTCTCGCGGCGCGACTGCGCGAACGCTCGAGCTCCTTCGAGGA
>JAYUCM010000034.1:0-6183 GCA_043740355.1 Acidobacteriota bacterium
CGGACGACGAGCGGGTCGCAGCCGGCATCGCGCTTCACGAGGCGGGGCGCGGCGGGGACGTGACCTACCATGGGCCCGGCCAGCTGGTCGGGTATCCCATCGTCGCCCTCGGCGACACGAGGCGCGATGCGCACCGCTACCTGCGCGACCTCGAGGAAGGCCTCATCGCCACGGCCGCGTCATACGGAGTCGCCGCGTCGCGCGTTCCCGGTCTGACGGGGGTCTGGGTAGGCGATGCGAAGCTCGCGGCGATCGGCGTCCGCATCGGCACCGGGTGGATCACGTCGCACGGCTTCGCGCTCAACGTGGGCCGCGATCTGTCCGGCTTCGACGCGATCGTCCCGTGCGGGATCCGCGATCGGTCGGTGACATCTCTGGCGCGTTGCCTCGGCCGGGACCTGGCGCCCGACGACGTCCTCGAGGCGGCGGCCGATCGCGTGGCCGCCTGCCTCGGCTACGAGGCGGTTTGGGACGATGCCCCGCTTGCGACCGTCTCGTGCGGGGCGCTATCCTCCCCGGCCGTCCGCGGAGAACGATCATGACCGAAGCCCGCCGCGAGCCGCGCCCGGAGTGGCTGCGCATCACGATCCGGACCGACGAGAGCTTCCGCGCGCTCCGGTCCATGGTCTCCGAGCTGCGGCTGAATACCGTCTGCCAAGAGGCGCGCTGCCCCAACATCTACGAGTGCTGGAACGCCGGAACGGCGACGTTCATGATTCTGGGAGACACGTGCACCCGCTATTGCGGATTCTGCAACGTGCGGAGCGGCAAGCCGAAGCCGGGGGTCGATCCGGAGGAGCCGGCGCACGTCGCGGAAGCGGTTGCACGGCTCGGGCTCAAACACGCGGTGATCACGAGCGTCGACCGCGACGACCTTCCGGACGGCGGGGCGCGGCACTTCGCCGCAGTCGTCGGGGCGATTCGCGAGCGCGCTGGGACGTGCGCCGTCGAGGTCCTGACCCCGGATTTCAAGAGGAAACACGGCGCGCTCGAGATCGTCCTTGACGCCAAACCCGCGGTGTTCGCACACAACGTCGAGACGGTTCCGCGCCTCTACAAGTTGGCGCGCCCCGGATCGAGCTACGACGGCTCGGTCGGGTTGCTGGCGGAGGCTTCAGCGAGGCGCGACCGCGAGGGGTCGCCCCTGCGCGTGAAGACCTCGATCATCGCAGGCTTGGGCGAGGAGGACGCGGAGATCCTCGAGGTGCTGCGCGATCTTCGACGGGCCGGGGTCGACGTCGTGACGCTGGGACAATACCTGCAGCCGACCCCGCGGCATCTTCCCGTCGCGCGTTGGGTTCCCCCCGACACGTTCGCCGCGTTCCGAACGGAAGGGCTGGCGATGGGGTTCATGCATGTCGAGTCCGGTCCGCTGGTCCGCTCGTCGTACCACGCGGAGCGACACCGCCCGGACCCCGAGCCGGCCGGCCGAGGCTAGATCACAACGTGGAGCGGGAAACGGGACTCGAACCCGCGACCTCGACCTTGGCAAGGTCGCGCTCTACCAACTGAGCTATTCCCGCAGGCGAAACCATAGGCGCCTCAGCAAGTCGCCGAGGATAGCGAACGAACTGCGGCCCGTCAATCGCCCAGCCGGAAGGCGTCGGGGATGTGCGTAACCCGCCATTCGTCCCCGACGGGGACCACCTCGACGACGTCGAAGCGACAGGCGCGCTCCGTCCACCCGCTCCTGGCCAGGAAGGCCGAGGCCACGCGAGCGATCCGTCCGCGCTTGCGTACCGTGACGGATTCGGCCGGACGTCCGAAGGCTTCGTTCGTCCGGGTCTTGACCTCGACGAAGACGACGAGGGCGCCGTCCCGCGCGATGAGGTCGATCTCGCCGCAGCGCGCGCGAAACCCGCGCGCGACGATCACGAACCCCGCTCGGCGAAGCCATCGCTCCGCGGCCGCCTCCCCGGCCATCCCGAGGGACCGCCGTGGATCGCGTCGGACCGCAGCGTCCGCCTTCATGCGCACCCTCCGCAGCCGTGAGGGATCCTCCTCCACGAAGCAACCGCCGTCGAGCGCTTGAAGCCGTGCCGGGGTTTCCGATCGGCAATCCCGCGGGTCTAGCCCCGCTCCGCGCCCGGGGCCGCCCGACGCCAGCGGACGCCGGATGCGGTGTCCTCGAGCACGATTCCCTTGGCCGCGAGAAGGTCCCGGATGCGATCGGATTCGGGAAAATTCCTGGCCTTCCGGGCTTGCTGCCGGGTCGCGATGAGCGCTTCGATCTCCGGTTCGAGGAGCTCCGGCGCCTTCTTGGCGATGACACCGAAAACCGCGTCGAAACGGGAGAGCGCCCCCGTGAGCTCGGTCGCGCTCTCCGCCGGAAGCTCGTTCCGATCGAGCGCCGAGTTGGCCTCACGGACCAAGCGGAAGAGCGCCCCCGTCGCTCCGCTGACGTTGAGATCGTCCGCGAGGGCCGCACCGACCTCCGCCTCGATCGCCCGCACCTTCGCGTCGAACGCGGCATCGCGCCCCGGCGGGAGCAGGGCCTCGTCGAGGCGCGCGTGGAGCGCGTCGATGCGCGCGAGCTCGCCGCCGGCCCGCGCCAACGCGTCGAACGTGAAGTTGAGCGACGTGCGGTAGTGGGTCGTGAGCAGAAGATACCGGAGTGCACGCGGGTCGTGTCCCTTCGCGACGAGATCCCGAACCGTGTAGAAGTTCCCCTTGGACTTCGCCATCTTCTCGCCGTCGACCATCAGGTGGGCGGCGTGCATCCAGTACTTCACGAACGGGCGGCCGGTCGCGCCCTCGCTCTGCGCGATCTCGTTCTCGTGGTGTGGAAAGATGTTGTCGACTCCGCCGGTGTGCAGGTCGAAGCTCTCGCCGAGGTACTTCATGCTCATCGCCGAGCACTCGAGGTGCCAGCCCGGACGTCCCGCGCCGTAGGGGCTGTCCCACCCGGGCTCCCCGTCCTTGTGCCCCTTCCAAAGGACGAAGTCGCGCGCGTCGTCCTTGTCGTACTCGTCGCTGTCCACGCGCGCGCCCACTTTGATCGTTCGGTTCTCGAGATTCGAAAGGCGCCCGTACGATCGGAAGCCGTCGATGCGAAAGTACAGCGAGCCCTGGCTGACGTAGGTGAGCCCCCTGGCCTCGAGGGCTTTCGCGATCGCGATCATCTCCGGGATGTGCTCGGTCGCCCGCGGGTAGTGCTCGGCCTTCTCGATGCCCAAGACCTCGAGATCCTCGAAAAACGCTCGAATGAACGGTGCGGTGACCTCGCCGAGGCTCACACCCTGGGCGATCGCCTTTGCGATGATCTTGTCTTCGATATCGGTGATGTTCATCACCTGTGTGACGCCGAAGCCGAGAAACTTCAGCGTGCGCCGGAGCAGGTCTTCCCAGACGTAGGTGCGGAAGTTCCCGATGTGAGCGTAGTCGTAGACGGTCGGCCCGCAGGTGTAGAGGCTCACCTTCCCCGGTTCCCGCGGCGTAAGCTCCTCGATACGACGTGTCAGCGTGTTGAAGATTCGCATCGCGGCGGCATTCTACCCTCGACGCGCCGCCTCGATGGCGCGCCGTTTCCGCCCCGCCGGCTCACTCGGCAACGATGGAAAACGACCCCTCGGTCGTCGTGCGCTCGTCGGCGACGCGGTCGTGCAGCTCGA
The DNA here is from genome assembly GCA_043740355.1 of Acidobacteriota bacterium. Lineage (GTDB taxonomy): Bacteria > Acidobacteriota > Polarisedimenticolia > Polarisedimenticolales > DASRJG01 > DASRJG01. The sequence goes on from JAYUCM010000034.1 coordinate 3,612, forward strand.
CCACGACGCGATAAGGCCCCGTCGGCCAGTCGCCGATCGGCAACGCCAACCCCATCGAAGCGCCCACGGCGCCGCGCACCGAGCAGGGCTTTCCGTAGCGCTTCCTGGCGCCGTTGACCGAGCGGTAGAAGCGGAACACGACGTCCACGCGGGGCATCGACGTCTCCGGGGCGATCGCGGCGTCGTACACCTGCAGGTAGAGACGGAGGAGCTCGCTCCGGCGGAAGACACCCCCCGCCTTCGGAACGACCTCTTCCGACCCGACCTGGAAATTGCCGGCGCCGGGTCCCGCCGGGCCGAACTGTTCGGCCGGTACGATCGAGCTCGCGGAAAACCCTGGGCCGAGATCCGGCACTCCGAGGACGGCGCTCCTCACGAAGATCTCGTCGCGTGGCCCGTCCTTCACCGCGTAGCGCACCGCATACGTCCGCCCGGGCTCCAGATAGACCCTGCCGAAGAAATTGGCCGTGCCCTCCTTCCCGGCCCCCTGCGCCGCGTCGAGCACCACCGCCCTCGCCGACGTCTCGGGGAGGTCTTCGCCCCGTCGTCCCGTCTCCTCGACCGACGCCGCGCCGAGATACGTCGGGTTCGAGCCCGCGGGAGCGGGCCCGGCACCGTCGCGGGACGCGAGGAGCTCCAGCGTCAGGAGCGTCAGAACCGTGCCGTCCCTGGCCCGGAAAAAATACGTGGCGTTTTCGAGCGCGTGCACGCCGGGAGAAGGCGCGACGAAGGATGAGGACGCTTCCGTCAGTCCTTCTGCCCTCTCGAACTTCGGCGCCGTCCCGTGCGACAGGGCGACTCCGCCGGGGACGGGCAGAAGAAGTCCGTTGAGCATCGCGAGCGCGCGGTCACCCAAGAACCCGTGGCGACCGTATCTCACTCGTCGAAGGAACTCCGCGCGCTCCCCATCGTAGGCGACGGAATTCGGGTCACGCTCCGCCGCGCACGAGGCGTCCAGGCGATAACCACCGTCGATGCAGCGGTAGAACGCGATGCGCAGCGGAGACTCCGCTCCCGCGGGACTGTCGTAGGTCCAGACCTCCTTCTCGAGCGCGCTGACGCCGCCGGATTCGTGCTGGATGGTTGCGGGTTCCCCGAGCGCGAGGAAGACCCGTCCGCGATCGGTCCTCGATCCCTGTTGAAAACCGGTCCGGAAACGATTGTCGGCCGCTTTGCAGCGTTGCTCGAAGGTCTCGCGGTAGCCATCGGGCGACGCACCGGTCGGGGCTTCGATGCCGCGCCAAAATCCTTCGATGAACGTCCGGCGGGCGGCATCGGTCCGCAAGACGCCGAACCGACGGTATTCATCCTCGGTCAGCAAGTCGGAGACAGGTCCGTCGCGCCAACCCTTGAGCGACGTTCCGGCCCCGGTCGCGGTCGCGGCGGCGGCAGCCAAGACGAATGCCACCGCGAAGACACGGTCCATCGTCACGAAAGTGGAGCGCATCGCGTGCCTCGAAACGACGGAGGCCGCCCTCGGGCGGCCTCCGATCAGGAACGCGTCGTCATCGCGATCAGAACGCGAGTCGCATGCCGATCTGGTACTGACGCCCGAACCGCCTCGTCGCATCGTTCGTACCATTGATTTGTTGGCCGCTCTTGCTGAAATTGTTGTAGACGACGTAGGTGTCTTGGTTCAGCAGATTGAATATCTCGGCGTCGAGCTGGAGGTTCATGCCCTTGGGCAGGTTGATCTCTTTGACGAGCTTGGCATCGAAGTTCCATGCCGAGACGTTGCGCTGGTCGTTCCGCTGGTGCGTGACGTAAAGGATGCGCTGGCTCGTGAACGACTGCGCGTAAGCGCCGTAGATCGGAATCGAGTTCGAATCCGACGAGCGACGGAAGAGGAGCGAGTAGGGCAGCCCGGACTCCCACTGGGCCGTCCCGCCGAGACGGAAGCCCCATGGCGTGAGGCATGTCGCGTTCAGCTTGAGCGAGTGCCGCCGATCGAACGATAGGAATCCCTTCTCGTCCTGAAGCGTCGAACGATCGTCTCCGAGAGCGAGATTGAAGTCTTCGGCGTCGCCCGTCGCCTTGGACCAAGTGTACGAGGCCTCCATCTGCCAGTTCTTGTACTGGCGACGGACGAATTCGAGCGTGACGCCGTCGTAGCGCGACTTGTTGTAGTTTCCGATCTGGAAGATGCTCCCCCAGGCAGGATCGAGGACGTAGAAATCGGCCACCCCGTCCGGGCGTGCGACCTGTGGGATTGCGCTCGGCGCGAACGGGTTGGTGCCTCCCTGGTCGGTCGCGTCGACTTTCAGCCCGGTGCAGTCATCGAGTCGGCCATCGCCAACGTCGCGAGGGTCGCGAGGATCTATAACTGGCAGGCCATTGGGGTAGGTCGTCCCCACGGTGTCCTGGTAGACCTCCCCCGTGTAGGGATCGGTGATCGGGCCTTGCCCGGGGCTGTTGACCAACGACTTGTTGCTCGGGCCCTGCTGAACGGCGCATTTTCCGAAATCGCCGGGGACCGCGTTGATGTCGATGTCTTGGAGCTGGTGCCTGAAGCTCCGGTGGATGTACGTCAGCGAGATCGTGTTTTCCTGCCAGAACGTGCGCTCGACCCTGA
>JAYUCM010000035.1:0-6173 GCA_043740355.1 Acidobacteriota bacterium
GCTGCGTAGCTCGGATCGAGCCGCAGGGTCTGCTGAAGCTCCGTCGCGGCTTCTTCGGTGCGACCGAGGTCGGCATACGCCACCGAGAGCTCGTAGTGATACGCCGATTGCCCGGGCGCAATTTCGATCGCCCGGCGATACCAGCCGGCGGCCTCGTCGGCGCGGCCGCGTGCGAGCGCGACGCCTCCGAGGTTGGCCGGTGCCGACGACCTCGACGGATCGATGCGGTAGGCCTCGCGAAATTCGCGTTCCGCTCCCGCGAGGTCGCCGCGCTTTATCAGCAGCGAACCGAGATCGTCGTGCGCGGGAGCGAGCTGCGGATCGAGCCGTAGGGCCGTCTTCAGCTCCGTCGCGGCCTCGTCGCTGCGGCCCAGGGCGACGAGCGCGAGCGCGAGCTCCCGGTGAGGTGCGGCCACGCCGGGCGCAATCTCGATCGCCTTGCGGTAGAAGGCCGCCGCGGCTTCGTGGTTCCCTGCGTCTCCGAATCCGACGCCGAGATTGACATACGCGAGCCGGCGCGAGCCGACGGCAGGCACGATCGGGGGAATGCCGGCGACCGCGATGCCGAGGATCAGGGCGCCCAACGTCGAAGGCCGCGGCTTCGGCCGGGTCTTCGCGCGAACGGCGTCGAACGCCGCCACGAGAGCCGCGCCGGCGAACAGCGCGAGGATCGGCACCATGGGGAAGCGGTATCGCGCGAAGACGTAGAAGACGGCCACCGCCGCCGAGAAACCGAAGAGCATGAGATACAGAAGCAGGGGGCGCGGCGATGCGCGCCACGAGAGCACCATCCCGGGGGCGGCCAGCGCGACGAGCACGCCGAATCCGAACACGGCAGCCAGCGCCGCGAGGACGGGCGAGTAGTCGGCGTAGACCTCGAGGCTCTCCGAGTCGGGGAGCTCCGCGCGATTCCACGTGACCAACGCCTTCTTCGCAAGAAGGGCGATCCATGCGCCGGGATGCGCCCGGATCCACGCGAACGATCGGGACCACCAGTACGACGACACTTCGCCGGGGGTCAACCGGTGGCCGACGGCCTTCTCGGCGACCTCGGTCGCGTCGATGCGCTCGAACGCGTAGGTCTCTCGGTCGGGGCGGAGGGGAAGGTAGCGACCCGTCGCGCCTTCGTGATTTCCGATGAAAAAGTTCGGCCCGGCCTGGGAGGTCGTGATGAGGAACTCACCGCCGACCGCCTGGTTTCGCAGGCCTACCGGAACGAGCACCATCGCGACGCCCGCTGCCAGCAACCCGATCGCGATAGCACGATCCTTGACCGGCCGGCCTGCGAGATGGAACGGGAGCCACGCCGCGAGAATGACCAAGAAGACGAGCGCGTTCTCGCGCGTGAGCGCGAACAGACCGAGGACCGCACCGGCGGCGGTCAAGAGCCCGGCGCGTCCCGAGACGGCGTACGCGCCCAGAACCGCGAGCAGCGCGCACATCAGCAGGTTGTCGAGCGAGGCCTTCTGCACGAGGCCGTCGAAGAAGATCGCCGGCGGATACAGGGCCAGGAGCGCACCCGCGGCCAGCCCCGCGCGGTCGGACAGCCAGCGTCGCCCCGCGAGCGCGAGGAAAACGCAGGCGAGCGCCCCCAAGCAGGCCTGCACCCAGCGGATCGTCATCGGATCGCGACCCGCGGCGGCATAAAGCGCTGCGAGCGCGTACGGGTAGAGCGGCGCCTGGTAGAACGTCTCCTTCCCGATCCAGTCCCCGGCAGCGATCGACGCCGCCCAACGGTCGTAACCGAGCCCATCCCCGACGAGCAGACGCGAAAACGGCGCGCCACCGATCGCCGCCGTGTGCAGGGATCGGACGGCGAGCGCGAGAACGAAGATTCCGGCGAGGCGGCGTGCGAAGGGCGTCACGATCGGATGGTACTGCGAAGCCATCGCGCGAGGGATCAAGAGGCGCTGTTAGACTCCGTGATCCATGGTACGGCCCCGCTCGATCCACGCGGCGGCACGGAGAGCCGCGCTCGTCGTCGCGCTTTGCGCCGTCGTCCCGTACCTGAACGGGCTCCGGAACGGATTTACCTTCGACGACGTCGCGATCGTCGCGGAGAACAGGCGCATTCGCTCAATCGCGGGGCTCGGCGAGGTCTTCACGAGCGACTGGTGGAACGGCAAGCGGCCGCAGAGCCTCCTCTACAGGCCGCTCACGATGGCCAGCTTCGCGATCGACTACGCCGCCGGCCGTCGGGGCGAGAACGGCCCACCCCCGGCCCGGCTCCCCGCGAGCTCGGCGTTCGCCTTCCATCTCCAGAACGTGCTCTGGCACGGCGCGGCGAGCGCGACGCTATTCCTTCTCGTGCTCGAGCTGTTTGCGAGCCCCGGTCTCGCGTTGGCGACCGCCGCTCTCTTCGCCGTCCACCCGGTCCACACCGAGGCGGTCGACGGGATCGTCGGACGGGCGGAGCTGATCTCGGCCTTCTTTGCGTTCCTCGCGCTCGTCGTCGCAGGACGCGTGATCCGCGACGACCCGCCCGGCGCTTCCCGGCCGGCGCTTTCCGGGCTCCTCCTGCTTCTCGCGCTCCTCTCGAAGGAACAGGCGATCGTCATCCCTGCGGTGCCTCTCCTCTGGCTCGTCCTGCGCCGACCGGATGAGCGCCGTGAGCTGATCCGCCGCCGAAGCTTCCGCCGACTCCTCTTCTCCCTCGTCTGCGCAGCGCTCGTTTACCTCGCGATGCGCACGGCCGTCCTCGGCTCGACCGTCGGGGCCAAGACCGTCGAACATGGCGGCATCGCCGTGGACAACCCGATTGAAAGCGCGAGCGGCGCCGCACGGCTATTGACCCCTGTTCGCGTCTTCGGCCACGTCCTCGGCTTGCTCGTCTTCCCCCGGACGTTGTCGGCGGACTACTCTTACGACCAGATCCAGGTCGTGACATCCGTCGACGGTGCGACGCTCCTCTGCGGACTCGCTCTGTTCGGCCTCGCCGCTGGGGCGTTTCTGCTCCGCCGCCGCGCACCGGCCGCGAGCTTCGGAATCCTCTTCTTCTTCCTCACCTGGGCGATCACCTCGAACCTCTTCGTGGTGATCGGCACGATCCTCGGCGAGCGGCTTCTCTACCTGCCGTCGGCCGGAGCCTGCCTGGCGATCGCGGGCTCCCTGGTGCCGGCGGGGCGGCGTTTGCGCGTTCCGTGGGTCGCGGCAGCGGCGATTGCGGCACTCGTTTTCGCCGGAGGCGCGCGCACTTGGGCGAGAAACGCCGACTGGAAGGACAACGCCACGCTGTTCAAGAGCGCTGCTTTGGCGAGCCCGCGCTCGTGCAAGGCGCTCGACGGCTACGCCTCGGAGCTGTTCTCCGCGGGACGGTCGCGGGAAGCGATTCCTTGGGCCGAGCGTGCGCTTGCGGTCTTCCCGTTGTACCCGGGCGCCCACCAGACGCTGAGCAAGAGTCTCCGGGTCTTGGCGAACGACGAAAGCGATCCCACGCGCAGGGACGAGCTGCGGAAGCAAGCGGTCGCGCACGCTCTCGAGCTGATCACAATCTTCTCTTCCGCCGGCGGCGATGGCAGCGGACTCGCCGACGCCTGGAATGTGCTCGGCAGCCTGGCCCTCGACCAGGGGAACGTGAACGAGGCGCTCGAAGATTTCGGCAAGAGCCTGAAGAACGTGCCCGATGACGTGCCGTCTTTGATCGGGGCCGGCGTGGCTCAGGCGATGCGAGCCGAACGGGAGACCGATCCGCAGCAGAAGGATGCTCTGCAGGAAGCCGCCTTGAGACCATTCGAGCAGGCCCTGGCCGTCGACCCGGCCAACATCGAAGCGCGCCAGAACGCCGCCGTCATGCTCCGGAGTCTCGGCTCCCGCATCGCGGACGACGGGCGGCGAGCGGAGCTGCTCCAGCGCGCCGAGGCCCACGAGGCTTACGCTCTCGCCGCGAACCGCGATTCCGGCGACGTCGACGCGATCGCCAACCTTCACGGCGTGCGCGGCAGCTGGCTCTTCGACCAAAAACGCTACGCCGAGGCCCTGACGGAGTTCCGCGAGGCCGCACGGCTGCAGCCGCGCGCGGCGCGTTCGGACCTCTCGATCGGAAACGTTCTCGCTGCCCAATCCGAGGAGGAGCCCGACACGAAACGAAAGCTCGCCCTCATCGCCGAGGCAATGCGCTCCTTCGAGCGTGCTCTGGAGCTCGAGCCGGACAACGCGGTCGCCCACTTGAATCTGGGAATCACCTACTTGCGGCAGCGGCGCGACCCGCCCATGGTGGCCGAACACTTCCGCGCCTATCTACGCCTCGTCCCTGACTCGCCGCAACGGGCTCAAATGGAAGAGACGATTCGGCAGATGGAGTCGAGCCCTCGGGCCGGCGGAAGGTAACTGGGCGCGGCAGACAATCCCTCGAGAAAAAGAAACCCGGGACGGTGCCGGAGCGCCGTCCCGGGTCATGGGACGAAGTCGAAGCGATACGCGACGGCTACGGCTTGATCACCGCCGTGATCTTGTACTGGTGAGCCACGCCGTCGCTCAGGACCGGGTCGAGATACGACGTCGTCTGCTTGGTGACCTCCGCGATCTGGGTCCAGAACAAGGTGACCGGATCCAGACGATAGACGTGGAACCTCGTGATGATGATCCCGGCCTGATGTGCCGGCTCGGTCCACGTCAGCCTGGCGTTCCCTCCGCTCGCCTTCTCGAGATTCAGATTGCCCACGCTGATCGCGGCGTTCTGGACGATCTCCATCTCGGGGTCTGCGTCGGAGTGGTCGTGAGCCTGGCCGTTCACGCAGGCGCTGCCCGAGCCGCATCCCGGACCGTACGGGCCGGGGTTGAGCGCGCCGGGGCGTGTGTCGTTCTGGTTGGATCCGGGATTGGCGCTGTAGTAGGGGCCGTCCGGAGGGTGGCCACGGTCGTGCCACACACCGATCTCGAACCCGTTGGACGTGGTGGAGTTGCCGCAGACGTCCGTGGCGACCACCGACGAGGTGTACACACGGCCGATGGGGCTGCAGGCGCCGTCACGCTCCGCCCTCAGAGACAGGGTGCTGGCCGTGTAGACGCAGTCCTCGGTCGAGTTTCCGTCTCCCGTGCCGTGTGCGTTTTCGGGCTGGCTGGACGCGCAGCTCCCGAACGCGATCGATGCGATGCCGCACTGGCTGGTCGCCGTCACACCCGTGCTGGCGACCGTGAAGTCGACGTAGCCGTGCTGCGGAGGCCAGAGGACCGCGCAGCCCAGCGTCGGCTGGTTGACGATGACCGGAGGAGCCGTGTTCGCCGTGTAGTAGCAGCCCGACGACGGGTTGCAGTGGTCGATCGTGCAGCACTGGCCGTCATCGCAGTTCGTCGGGCCGCCGGGGTTGCAACCGCCGCCGCCGCAGGTGTCGCCGTTGGTGCAGGCGTTGCCGTCGTCGCACGGATCGGTGTTGTTCGTATGGACGCAGCCCGATGACGGATTGCAGCCGTCGGTCGTGCACGGGTTGTTGTCGTTGCAGTTCGGAGCGGACCCGCCCACGCATTGGCCGGAGCCGTTGCAGGCGTCAGCGGTCGTGCAAGCGTTCCCGTCGCTGCACGCGGTCCCGCTGGCGGCATGGTTGGGATCGCACGAGCCGTCGGTGCCGGTGCAGTGATCGGGGTGATCGCATGCACTGTTCGATGGATCACCGCAAGCCGTCGTCGCGGGCTTGAAGCCATTGTCCGTGCAGCCGCCGTTACCGTTGCAGTAGTCCTGGTTCGTGCACGCCCCTTCGGCGTCGCCACAGGTCGTGGTGGTCGAGGAGTGGTTGGGATCGCACGAGCCGTTGGTGCCCGTGCAGTGATCGGCGCCGTCGCAGGGTCCACTCGACGGATCGCCGCAGGCCGTCGTCGCCGGCTGGAAACTATCCTGCGGGCAGGCGCTCGTCGAACCATCGCAGTGCTCCGCTACGTCGCACTGGCCCGCCGAGTCACGGCAAATGGTGGCCGGTGACCGGAAGCTATCCGCTGGGCAGGCGCCGGTCGAACCATCGCAGTACTCCGCCACGTCGCACGGACCGGCCGAATTACGACACAACGTCGTCAAGAAGCCGTCGACGCAGTGACCGACCCCGTCGCACGAATCGGCGCCGTCGCAGGCCCCACCGTTCGAGGCCCCGCCGCAGGCCGTCGTCGCCGGCTTGAAGCCGTTGTCGTGGCAGAGGCCGGTCCCGTCGCAGTAGTCCTGGTTGGTGCATGCCCCTTCGGCGTCGCCG
>JAYUCM010000036.1:0-15396 GCA_043740355.1 Acidobacteriota bacterium
CTTCAACACGCCGCGCATGGCGCGGGGCTTCGCGGACTCCCGTGGGCTTGCCGTGCTCGTCCTACGCCGCGAGCGACGGCGTTGAGAATCCCCCGGGCGCTCGCGTGGCTGCTCGTCGCGATGGCGATGTTCACCGCGGGGCTGCTGCGCCAATTTCACGACCTCACGCCGTCGTCGCCGTTTCTGAGCCCTGCGGTCGGAGGCTTGTTGTTCGCGTGCGTGCTCTTCCTTTTCCTCGTCGCGGCGCGCGAGCGCCAGATCGGAGCGGCCCCCGGTCCCGGCGTCCGCCTCGGAAGCGTGACCCCGATCCTCTTGATCTTGCTCGTCGAGAAATGGATTTCGTCGAGCTTCTACCAACCGCTCTTCGCGCTGACCTCGCCGGCCGATCTGCCGGACGATGCCGCCGACGCCTGGTTTCGCATGATGTGCGGGCTGTTGTTGCTCGCGATTGTCCTCATCACGTCCCGCTTCTCGCGACCGGCGGCGGCCTTCGTGCGTGCCCGCCTGACAGGGTCGAAGGCCTTCGTCGGCATCGCGACAGCGGCGATCGCCATCGGCGGCGGCGGCCTCGTCCTGGCGCTGATCGCACGGGCCGTCGGATCGAGCATCAGCGTGCCGCCTCCCCACCCGCAGGGCCCGCTCGCGGCCGTACTCCTGGGCCAGGCGGCGATCGCCCTCGCTGAAGAGACGTACTTCCGAGGGCTCCTTTTAGGCGAGCTCCTGCGTCTCGCGCCACGACTCGGACTGCACGCCGCGCCCGTTCGCCAATGGGTGGCCTTAGCACTGACGTCCGCGTTGTTCGGCATGGAGCACGTGGGCTCTTCGACCGGCTGGAGCGATGGAGCGCGCCAGCTTGTCTTCGCGCTCGCACTCGGCGCGCTTCTCGGGATGATCGTCCTCTTGACCGACAATCTCTGGTTCGCGGCGTCGCTGCATGCTTGGATCAACTGGCTGCTTCTCGGTGCCGCGCCGCAGTTGGCCTACGGGCCCTCGCAGGCAGCCCTGCCGCCCGGGGCTTCCGTCAGCCTCACCCTGATCACGGCGTTTCTCGCCGCGTTTGCATTGCAGCGGCGCGTCCCGCGGCGTTGATCCTTCGCCTACGACCGCGCGGCCGTTTCGACGTCGTCGTAGATTTCGAAGATCCGGTCCAGCTGGAGGATCTCGAGGACCGAGCGGACACCGGGCGTCAGCCCGCAGAATCGCGCTCGTCCGCCTCGAAGTCTCGCGTTCTTGAACAGACCCACGAGCACGCCCACGCCCGCTGAGTCGAGGTAGTCCACGCACGACAGGTCGATGACGGCGTCCGGCTCCTCGCGAAGAAGGCGGAGCGCCTCGGCCTTCACCTCGGCGGCGTTCGCACAGTCGATCGCGTCACATCCGCTCAGGAACAGCCGCGCCACGCCCCCGTCACGAATCAAGTGGACTTTCATTGGCGGCCCTTCGTCGACGGCGTGGTCAGTCTCATGTCGAGCAAATCGTCGACGGCGCCCTGACGCCCGTCCTTGACGACCTGCGCCAGTTCCCGAATGAGATCCGCGATGCGCAGCGACGCGTCCTCGATGACCGCCGCCGCCTTGACGACGCCGGGATCGTTCGTCTTGTGCGCCTGCAGGATCTGCGCGCGCCCCAGAAGTGCGGTCAATGGATTGTTGATCTTGTGGCTCAGGACGGACAGGGTCTTGAGCACCTCCGCCAACTTTTCTAGTCGAACGCGCTCTTCGACAGCGCGATTGCGTTCGGTCACGTCGGTGAACAGCACGACCTCGCTTCCCGGGTCCCCGGTCATCGCGCGCCGCGCGACGAGGAGCGTCCTGCGACCCCCTCCCGCGATCGGAACATCGATCTCGGCCTCGCCGCCGCGCGGCACGCCGTGAGCGATGAGCCCGGCGAGCGCGGTGTCGTCGGCAGTGCCGGCGAGCGCGCGAGCCGCCACGTTGGCGGTCAGGAACGCGCCTTCGGTGCCGAAGATCATGACGCCGGACGACAGCGCCGCGAGCACGCCGTCCAGCCGGGCGCGGGACCGTTCCGCCTCGTCGAGCGCGGCGACGAGTCGCGTGTTGGCCGCCTCGAGCATCGTCGCGCGCCGCTTGAGCTCGCCGGCGACAATCGCTTTTTCCTTGAGGGCCGCCGCCTGCGTCGCGAACATCACGAGGCCGCGGAGCTTGCCGAGGCTGTCGGGATGAGGCGCTGCGCTGCGCGCGTCGAGCGCGTCGGACGGAAGCTCTTTGAGACGCGACTCGTACTCGTCGAGCACTCGGTCGAGCAACTCGTCGACGTCGTGGCTCCGACCGATGAGATCGAGGCCGATCTCATGAATCCGGCACAACTCGGCGAGGTCGGGGAGGGTCTCCCCCGGCGGACTCGCCGTTCGCTTCAATTTGTTCTTCGACATTCCACCCTCGTCCTTCCGTCTAGGCGCCGACATTCGCGGAACTCTTCCGCTTGACCAAGACCACGCGACCCCCCGAATCCGTGCCTGTGAACGACACGTCGTCGACGAGCGACGCGATGAGATAGAGCCCGTAGCCGCTTTCCGAGGCCCGCCGCAGATTGGGCGGCACGTACCTCGACGGATCGAACGGTTGGCCGTCGTGGTCGAGCGTGACCACGACCCGGTCGTCGTCGATCGCGACGAGCATGTCGACGCGTCCGTCTCGTCGGCCCCCGTAGGAATGGCGGTAAACGTTCGCGCACGCCTCGCCGAAGGCCACCGCCAGCGAGTGCGCGTCCTCCGGTGTGAACGCCGCGGCGAGCACGAGGCGCACGAGCCAACGTCGTGCCTCCCGCAGCCGAAGCGGATCGCTCGCCACGCGGGCGTGGTGCTCGCGCATCGGGTCAAGCACGGCGGGCCTCGCGGGTCGTCGCGTCCGCGGCCGCTTCGGCGGGGATCGAGATGCGGAATTCGCTCCCGCCCCCGGAGCGTGGCAGGTAGATGACCGTTCCGCCGTGGCGCCGGGCGATGGCGCGCGCTTCGTAGAGTCCCAGACCGACGCCCGAGGGCTTCCCGGTCAACGGATCGCCCCCCTGCTCGAACGCCGCGAACGCCCGCTCGACGTCTTCTTCGGCGAGGCCCGGACCCCGGTCGAGCACCGCGAAAGCCACGCCGGCGACGGCACCCCCCGGACGCCCCAGAACGCAGGGTGCGACTTGCAGCTCGACGGGTTCGGCGGCCGGGCCGAACTTGAGCGCGTTGTCGAGGAGGTTGGCTAGCGCCCGCGCGAGGCGCGCGGGATCTGCGGGAATCGAAACGACGCGGGGATCGAAGAGAACGCTGGCGCGCCCGACCGCTTCGGCGACGCTCAGCGCTTCGGCGACGACGTCGGCCGGTGCCACGTCTTCGAGCACGGCTTCGTCGCCGGCGTCGAGGCGGGCAACGCGCATCAGGCCATCGACGAGCCGATCGAGAGCCTGCGACGACGTGAGGATGCCCACCGCCATTTCCTTGCGCTCCGCCGGGTCGCCATCGTAGTCCCGCAAGAACGTCGCGGCACCGATGATCACGGTCAGGGGCGTGCGCATTTCGTGCGAGACGTTCGCGAGAAACCGGTCCTTCATCGCATCGACCGACTTGAGCTCGTCGTAGGCTTTTCGAAGCGACCGGGTGCGAGCGCTCACGACCTCTTCGAGCCGGTCGCGATGGGCGCGAAGCTCGTCGTGAATGCGGACCTTCTCCAGCCCGACCGCGAGATGACCCGCGAGGGTCGCGAGGAAGCGCAAATCGACGTCCGCGAATGCGCCGTCGGGGCCGGGCATCGCCACGACGAGCGATGCGCGTTGCTGCGGTTCCACCGGGACCACGGCCAGTCCGCGGAGGGCGGCGGTGGTTTTCGCCGCTTTGGGAACCTCGAGCGGTAGGTCGTCGACGACCGAGGATCCGGAGCTCGTGAGCATCCGCGCGAGAAGCGAGGCGACGTCCGGCTGTTCCGCGAGTGGCGCGAGGTCGCGTCCCGCGGAGCGCTCGAGCCGCACCCGGCCACCCACACCCAGCGTGCCGAGTGCCGCTCCAGCCGCGCCGAGGGTCGTGACGACCGCGGTCAGCGCGGCGTCGAGAACCGCATCACGGTCGAAGCTGGCCCCGGTGGACCTCAGAGCGTCGGAGAGCCGGCGCAACGACTCCGCCTCGCGCGTCAGCCGCGAGGCGCGTCCGTGCTCATCCGCGAGTTGCGCCCCGAGGGCGACGCTCGACGCCACGGCGCTCTCCAACAAGTCGGACGATTCGAGAACGAGCGGCGCCGACGTCGCGTGCGCGATGTCGGCGGCGAACACGACTTCCGCGCGGCGCGCCAGGTAGGGGGCGAAGGCGGCGTCGAGCTGCGCGGCGAGGTCGCCCGCGTCCAGCGTTCGTCGCGTCTGAGGCTCGGCGATCGCCACGAGCCGCTCGAGCATCGCGTGAGAGGCGGCGAGAAACGTCTCGAGCACCCCCTTGCCTTCGCACGCAACCGCCGGCAGGCAGCGCCCCGGAGCCAGGCCGAACCACGCTTCCATCGATTTTTCCGAAGCCGCTCCGGGGAGGTCGCGCTTGTTGAACTGGGCGAGGATCGGAACCGCTGCGGGATCGAGACGCGCCGCCCGCATGTTCTGCACCAGGTTCTCCCAAGCCTGTCGATTGTCGCGTTCGCGGGCCGCATCGGAATCGGCCACGAAGACGACGGCGTCCGCCCCCGCCAACACGACCCGGCGGGTCGCGTCGTAGCGAACCTGACCGGGAACCGTGTACAGCTTCACGGCGACTTTGTAGCCGAGCACGCTTCCCAGGTCGAACGGCAGGAGGTCGAAGAACAGCGTGCGATCGTCCGCGGTGTTCACCGAGACGAGCCGCTCCTGCCCGTCGGGATCCGTCAGACGGTGGAGCACCCTCAGGTTCGTGGTCTTCCCGCCGAGCGCGGGCCCGTAATACACGAGCTTCGCGTAGAGCGTGCGGTCGGCGAGGCTCCACTGCGCCACGGCTCCGTCTCCGTCAACCGCGGCCGAGAAGCTCGCGAACCCGGCGCTTGAGCTCGTGCGGCGAATAGGGCTTCGTCATGAAGTCAGCGGCGCCGAGCGCGAGCGCTCGCTCGCGGTCGCGCTCCTGCCCGCGCGCGGAGAGGAGCACGATCGGAATGCGGGCGTAGCGCGGATCGCTCTTCAGCTCGCCGCACCACGTCAGTCCGTCCTTGCCGGGCATCATCACGTCGAGGAAGATCAGGTCCGGTAGGCACGACTCGATCGCGCGCAGTCCCTCGTCGGCGTCCCCCGCGGTCACGGGTTGATAACCCTCCTCACGGAGGATGAACTCGAGCGGGCGCCGGATGAACGCGTCGTCGTCCACGATGAGTATGCGCTGCGGCACCGTCACGACCCCTCCTCGATCGCGACCCCGCGCACGACGACCAGCGTCAAGTCGTCCTCGACGGGCGTCGTGCCGGTGTGGCAGGCGAGTGCATCCAATACGTTCTCGCGGATCGCGGCGGCGCTTCCGGCGGGACGCCGGACCGCCTCGATCAGCCGCTCGATCCCGAAGAACTGCTTCGCGCCGTCACGAGCCTCGACCACACCGTCGGTGTAAAGCACGAGTACGTCCCCTGGCGCGAATCGTTGATCGACATCGCGCCATCTGGCCCCCGCAACGATGCCGAGAGCCGGACCGCACGGCTTGAGCGCCTCGATGTCGCCGTTCGAGCGCAGCAACAGGGGCGGGTTGTGCCCGGCGTTGGACCAGACGATGCGCCGTCCGTCGGGGAGGAATCGCGCAAACACGAGCGTCGCGAACATGTCCGTGACGGAAAAGTCGGACGCAAGCACCTCGTTGACGCGGCCCAGCACATCGCCGGCGGACAGAATGTCGCGAGCCTCCGACTGAAGCGCACCCTTGGCGATCGCCATGTAGAGCGCAGCACCGACCCCGTGCCCCGAAACGTCGGCGATGGCGACGCCGAGGCTTCCGTCCGCCATGGCGACGTAGCCGTAGTAATCCCCACCAACGCCCTCCGCAGCCCGAAATCCGCCCGACACGTCCAGGCCCGCGAACAACGGGTCGTGGCGTGGCAGCAGCCCCCGGTGAATCTGTCGTGCGATCTCGTCCTCCCGGCGCCTCGCATCGGCGCGGCGAGCCTTCTCCGCCAGACGCTCGTTGCGAATGAACGCCGATGCGAGAGCGGCGATCGTCGTCAGCAGCTTGAGCTCGCCGGTCAAGTAGGCGCGCCCGGCCGGCCGGCCGTGAAGGACGAGCGCCCCAAGGGAGGACCCTGGACTTTCCGGGAGCGCGACGGCGGCCGCCGCCGCCGCGCCGAACGAGGCATCGCGGACCCACGCGCGTCCCGTGGCAACGGTATCTTGGACGGCGAGGTCGGGTTCGGCCGCGGACGTCTCCTCAAGGGCCGCCGCGAGCACGAGCTTTTCTCCGACCTTGACCCACAGCTCTGCCGCGTGAGCGCCCAGAACGGTCGCCGCCTCCCGCACGACGAGTCCGGCGATGGCCTGTTCCCCGAGGACCGAGCCGATGCGCTCGCTGATCCGGTACACGAGGGTCGCTTCCTCGTAGCGCTCGAGGAGTTCGGCGCAGAGGCTCTCGATCTCCGATTCTTGGCGTTCGAGGCGCTGCACCAGATCCGCGAACTCCGACCCGACACCGGAGCTGCGGGCGGCGATCGTTCCAGCCCCTTGGAGAATGAGATCCTTCGTCGGTTCCACTGCGAGCGCTCCCGTACCCGATAGGACACTGACCAATGGATTCGCAAATATAAGTTCCAGATTCGAAATATCAAATACTTACAATCTGACTATGTAGGCACCCCTCGGCTGCGCTCCGCGCACCGTTTCCGGCGCGGGATCATCATGGGGGTCGCCGAATCCGGCCTCCGGGACGTATCACCTGGGGTGGCCATCGGAGAAAGCGTAGTCGTGTCCCTTCCGACCGACGAAGACCTGCTCCTCGCCCTCCGGGGCGGACATGCCGATTCGCTGGCGGTGCTCGTTACACGGTGGGAAGCCCCGCTGTTCCGGTTCGTGTCGCGCATGGTGGACCGTCCCGAGGATGCGCGAGACGTCTGCCAGGAGACCTTCCTGCGAATCCTGGACAAGGCCGGGGCGTTCCGGGACGGGGCGCGGTTTTCCACCTGGATGTACCAGATCGCTCTCAACCTCTGCCGTGATCAGACGCGGCGAAAGCGCCGATGGGGACGTCTCATGATCGCCCCGCCTTCTGGCGACGTTGGCGCTCCGCGGGAACACGAGGCACCCGAGACCGTCGCGACCAATCCAGCGGCGGCGCTCGAACACAGCGAGCGGCGGAACGCGGTCCGTCGGGCGCTCTCCGATCTTCCGCGCGATCAGCGGGAAGTGCTGTTGCTCAAGGAATACGAGGGTCTCAAGTTCCGGGAAATCGCCGACGTGCTGGGCGTTGCGGAGAGCACGGTGAAATCCCGGATGTACGCGGGCTTGGACGCGATGCGGATGTCCCTGGAGAGCCTCGGCATCCAGTAGGAGACGGTTATGTCCTGCACGATGTGGCACGAAAGTTTGATCGGACGGTTGTACGGCGAGATCGAGGCCGACAAAGACGCGGCGCTCGCGGTTCATCTCGCCTCCTGCGCGAGCTGCCGCGAAACGCTCGATGATTTCCGGCGCGTGCACACCCTGTTGCGCGAGAACGAGCCGGTCACGCCCCGGGTGCCTCGGGTCGTCGTCTTGCGCGATCGATCCGGGTTCCGGCCCGCGTTGCTGGCCGCATCGCTGCTCGGCGCCGCGGTTCTCGCCGGGGCGGGCGCCGGAGCTGGGTACGCGCTGGGCTCGGGCCGGACGGCCGGCCCGGCCGCGGCCTCCCCCACCCCCGCCGCAGCGGGCGTTTCGACGGAAGAGCTCGTGCGGCGTGAGGTGGACCGACGCCTCGGCGCGCTGCAGGACGCGCGGACCCTCGCGGCCGGCTCGACGCGGGGTGGCACGACCGCCGATGCGTCCGGCGAGCGTCCGGTCACCTCGAAAGCCCTCGGGGCCGAGTTCGCAAAATTCGAGCGCCGCCTCAACGGTGCGCGCACGGCCGACCTCGAGTACGTCCTCGATCAGATCGCCGCGTCTGAGTTCCGCGTCGGCACCCGCCTCGGCAAAACGAATCAGGCCCTGCGCTCGGTCGCGCTCGCGAGCAACCCGTATGTGAACGAGCAGTAACCGTCAGCGCGGCGCGATGCCGAGATCGGCGAGTCGGTCGCTCGCCGCCGCCGCGAGGGCCGCGTCTCCGCTGGCCGATCCTACGAATCGCGCTTGGCCGAACGCCTCGATCGCCTCCGCTCGCTTTCCGTCCTCCTGGAGCCCGGCCCCTACGGCGTAAGCGGCTCGAGCCGCGAGCGCACCGGCCCCGATCGCCCGGACCCGGCGCCAAGCATCGAGCGCCGCCGCCTCCCGGTCCGCACGTTCGAGCAGAATCGCAAGGTTGGCCAGAGCGGCCGCGGCTTGCGGCCCACCCGCGGCCGCGTCCACCGAAGCCCACGCGGCCCGCACCACGCGGCCTGCGTCATCTCCGGGACTCGGGGCGAGACGCGGCTCCACCGACGTCAGGCATTCGATCTTGCGCGCCGTTCCCGAGGGCGCCGCGACGTCGAGGAGGATTTTTCCACCGACCTCCGATGCGGCGACCGCGTCGCGGGCCGAGGCCGCGTTCGTGACCGCGCGACCCCCGATGGCGACGAGGCGGTCTCCCGGGACCAACCCGGCACGCGCGGCCGGCCCGCCGGCGGAGATCGCGGCGAGAACCACGGCACCCGCCTGGCCGTCGACGAACACCGCCCCGAGCGACGCGACGTTCCAGGGAGGCCGCGACGGACGGGGCGCGGTCGCGCGCTCGTCGATCTCGTTGAGCGCCGGGCCGTACAAGACGACGCGTTCGTCGCCGGCGACTCCCGCGCGTGGGATCACGGCGACGGCGAGATCGGTGCCGGGCGCCAAACCGATGGCGGTCCAGCCCCCGCGCGCGGTCAGGTCCACGCCGGCGGGCAGCTCGACCCGACCGCGGAGACTCCACGCCTCGGCGGCGGCGCCCCACGACTTCGGCCAGGCGGTCCCCACGAGAACTGCGCTCGGACGGGGCGAGAGATCGACCGTGATTTCGGACCCCTCGGCGGCCAGGTCGCCCGACCACACGACCCGCCCGGACGCGACGACCTCGATGGTCCGCTGGCCCGGACACGTCGCGAACGTCGTCAGGGGCAACGACGCGATGCGTTCTCCGTCCACGCGCAGATCGCCCTCGTAGGCCGCTCCCGTCGCGGTCACCTTCGTTCGCGCCGGACGCATCGCAACAACTCGCAAGAGCTTCGGAGAGCGGTCGGCCAGATCGACGGTCACCATCTCTGCCAGGCTCTCGGTCGCGAAGCATGGTTTCGCCAGACCCAGATCGTGCTCGCCGATCGCGACGTCCTCGATCTGGAGCACGGCTGGCGCGGGAGCAAGGGAACCTGCATCGGCGCCCCGCGAGGTCACGCCGGAGGCGACACCGTCCAATGTGACCGCGACCCCTTCGATGTCCGTGCGTACGACGAGACTCCGCGCGTTCGGGACCAGCCTGATCCGGGCGAGCGTCTCCTGCCCCGCGACCGCACGGACGGTGACGTCTTGCGTGTCGAACCCCTTGTGCGAGAAGCGCAGGTTCCGTTCGCCCGCGACAGCCGAGAAAGTGCCAACCGCCGAGACGGCGACCGGGCGTCCGTCGACCGTGACCGACGCGTCCTTCGGATCCACGTCGAGGTGAACCTTCCCGATCAGCGAGGCCTCAATCCTGTTGAAGCGGTCCATCGCCTTTTTCGAGGTCACGTCTCGGCCAGGCACGTATCCGGCGCGCAGCTGGAGAATGGCGCGATAGTCCTTTTCGGCGGCGTCGAGGTCGTCGCTGGCGACGTGCGCTTGCGCACGCAGGTCGAGAGCTTCGACGCGCGTTGCCTCGGGGAGCTCGGGCCGCTCGAGCACCGCGTCCACCGCGGCGAGCGCCTTTTCGATGTCCAGAGCCACGAGCTGGTCGCGAATTGCGTTGAGCTCCTGGTCCGTCGCCGTCGCATCGACGGCTTCGGCCTGAGGATCGGCCGCCCTCCCGACGGAAAGCGCCAGGACAACGACGAGACCGGCCGCGAGGCGGCGGGTCAAGGAGCCACCGCGACCGCGCCGGTCGATCCATCGAGGATACGGACGGCGCCATCCGGCGCCGCGGCGAGTGCCAGCGGACGCGACACGCCGCCTGCGTCGAGGGCAAGCGTGTCGCGCACGTCCCCCGAGGGCGCAAGGCGCGTCACGGTTCCCGCCTTCTCGTCGAGGACGGAGAGCCGTCCGGCGTCGTCCACGGCGAGCGCGACGGGACGTCGAAACGTGGTTGTCCCGAACGCGGCTCCGGCGCCCGGCCCGAACACCGCGACGATCCGCCCCGTCTTTTCCTCGGCGGCAACCACGCGCCCACCGAGAACCGCGAGCGCGGTGACGCTCGCCCCCTTGCTCTCGCGAACGACGACCGGGCCCGGCGTCCCGAGAACCCACCGCGCGATGCGGTCTCCCTTCCTGTCGGCGATGAAGACCGAGCCCGAAGCGTCGACCGCGATCGCGGCCGGCGCGCCGAGGTTCCCCAACGTCAGAACCACCGCGGGGCCGCTCGCGTCCCAGCGGAGAAGCTCTTCCTTCGTCGCCACGAAAACGCGCCCGAACGGGTCGGTCGCGAGCGCGGTGACGTCGGCGAGGGGCACCGGAGTCGAACCGACACCCTTGGCATCGAACATCTGGACGGCGCTGTTCTTGCGATCGAACACGAGGAGCCGGCCTTCGGCAGCGGTCGCGAGAAGCGACGCGCCCCGCGTCGTCGTCAGGGTGGGGAGCGGCGTGGCGACGGCGGTCCACCGCTGCTTCGGGTCGCGCTCGCGCATCACTTCGCGAAGCGCGAGCTCCCGCTGCGCCTCGGCGCGGACGACGGCAGGGGCGCCCCCCTCGATCGCCTCTTGCAGCCACCCCGCGGCGTCGCCGAAGCGCTCCGCAGCGAGAAGAGTCCGCGCGAAGCCGGCCCGCGCGCGCGGCGCGACATCACTCTCCGGCCGCTCGACGACGATGCGCGCGAAAGCGCCGGCCGCTCGCTCCCCTGCTCCCACCTGCTCGTCGAGGAATCCCAGCACGTAGCGGGAAGCGATGACCCAACGCTCTCGCGACGGATTGGAGGCGAGCGCGATCAGGTCCTGGCGAGCCCGGGCCGCATCGCGCAAAGGAAGCGGCGCCAGGCGGATCAGCGCGAGCCGGTAGCGCGCCTCGAGCACACGATCGCCGTCCGCGTGAGCGTCCAGAACCTTCTCAAGCGTGAGCTTCGCCGTGGCGGCTCGCGCGGCGTCGAGGGCCGCGAGATCCTCCGGCCAGTCGGGAGACCCGGCAAGACGCGCGAGGTCGACGAGGGCGTCATCCGCCAGAGGCCCGTGCGGCGCCAGCGCCACGACCTTCTCGAACGCGGCCGGTGCATCCGGCGATCCTTCGGCCCCGAGACGCTGGGCGAGGCGGTACTGCCGATCGGCCGCAGCGGGGTCCGCGGCCTCCTGCGCGATCGCCACGGAAGCCAGCGCGAGCATCGCGCCGGCAAGCGCTACGCCGTCGAGCGTGGGTCTCACCGGCCGAACCGCCCGAACGAGACGCGAACCGGAGCGTTCAGCCCCGGCGCCAGATTGATGTCCTGCTCGCGGGACTCGCCGGAGACCGGCGATTCGATGCGAAGAGCGTAACGCCCCGCCGCCAGCTCGTAACGAAGGGGAGTCTCTCCGACCGGCCGCCACGTGGACCCGGAGCGCTTCAGGGCGACACGGCAGTTCGGGGGGAACGTCTGCACCACGAGGCGCGCGAGCGCCGGGATAACGAACTGGGGCGTCGCGGTTCCGCCCGCGGGAACGTCCACGGTCACTGCGACGTCGACGAATCGGTCGTCATTCGTGGCGCGGATCTCGTGCACCCCGGCCGGAAGATCGATGCCGGAACCGGTGCGCGCCACCGGCTTGCCATCGACGTAGAACATGGCGGGGATGCGGGTTGGCGGAAGCAGGAGACGGCCGGTCGGGACGGCCTCGAGCTTGATCGCGCCCGCGGCGTTGCGCGCATCGAGAGGCGTCGCCTTCGCGGGGATCGTGGTGATCGCGGTTCGATAACCGTCGGCCGCGACCCCGATCGCGTTGTCCCGACACAGATCGATGTCGATCGTCGCCGGAGCGGTGCCCGATTCCTGGCCGTTGACCGCGAGACGCGCCCCGGGAACGCCGGGATCGACCGTGACTTCGATCCGCTCGGGGTCGAGGACGAGCACGATCTCACCGCCTGCGTCCGCCGGTTCCACACGATGTTTGGCCTCGCGGCAGCCCTTCTCCGCGGTCAGCACGCCGAACGGTCCTCCGCCCGCGAATTGGACGGTATCGCCGGCCAGCGGCGCGCCGTTGAGGTGGACGGGAAGGCCAGCCGGCTCCGTACGAACTCGCGCCGTGAAGAGCGGCACGCGCGGAGGCGCGAACGCTCCCGAAAGAAGAGCGATCGACGAACCGAGGACGACGACGGCTAGGGCGCCGCCGAGGATCCACGGCATGCGCGAGCGCGCCTTCGGCGCAGCGGGTGCTCGCTGCCGGGGCGGAGCCGCCGGGCGCGCCGCCGGCGCGCCCTGGCGCAAAGTCGCTGCACCTACGGCCTCGCCGGCCCGCCGCAGCGCGGCGGCAAATGCCGCCCCATCGGGAAACCGGGCGTCGGCGCTTTTCGCCAACGCGCGCTCGAGAAACGCGGCGAGGGCCGGCGCGACGCGATCGAGACGGAGCGAGGCGTCTTTCGGCGGCTCGTGCACGATGCGGTAGAGCACCGAGGAGACCGAGTCGCCGCCGAACGGCTTGGCGCCCGTCAACATCTCGTAACAGACGACCCCCAGAGAGAAAAGATCGCTGCGGCCGTCGAGCGGGTCGCCTCGCACCTGCTCCGGCGACATGTAATTTGGCGTGCCGAGGAGCGCGCCGTCGTGAGTCATCGAGGTCGTCGCGCTCTTGGCGAGCCCGAAGTCCATGATTTTCACCGCACGATCGCCGATGCGCATGAGATTCGCCGGCTTGATGTCGCGATGGATGATGCCGCGCTCGTGAGCGAACCCCAGCGCGTCCGCGGCCGCCGCCACGAGCGCGACGACGACGGGCACCGGGGCGAGCTCATCCTCGCGGCACAAGGTATCGAGCGTCGCCCCCTCGATGAATTCCATCGCGAGGTACGGCACGCCGTCCGCCTCGCCGACGTCGAAAATGGTCACGATCCCGGGGTGGAGGAGCTTTCCGGCCGACCGCGCTTCGCGCAAGAAACGCTCTCGCGCCTGAACGCGATCCGCCTCGGGGAGCGAGGCAAAGATCTGGATCGACTTGATGGCGACGCGACGATCGATCTCGGGGTCGTAGGCGAGGAAGACCCGGCCCATTGCACCGCGCCCGAGTTCCTTTTCGATGCGGTAACGTCCGAAGCTTTCGACCTGCATCGGCGAGAGGCTCCTCGACGTTTCGGCTGAAGACTCGGGATTATATTGTTCGCCGCCCCCGACGAAGTCAATTCCTGACGAGGAAAGGCAGCAAATCACGCGTCGTGTCGACGGGAACCGTCGGATCGGACCTTTCGGGCATGCGTCCGATGCTCTCCGGCAACGCACAGCGGACGACCCCCGAGCGCGTCTTCTTGTCGCGCCGCGCGGCTGTTGCCAAGCGATCTGGGTCGAGTCCGCGTGGCGGTCGCACCGGGAGGCCGAACGCGCGCAACAGCGCCTCGATGCGATCGGCGTGCGCGCGGGGCAGCCCCGTGATGCGCTCGGCCATCCGCGCCTCGGCGACGACACCGATCGCGACGGCCTCGCCGTGGACCACCCGGTAGTCCGTCGCCGCCTCGATGGCGTGCGCGACGGTGTGCCCGAAGTTCAGAGCCGCGCGCGGACCCGCCTCGCGCTCGTCCGAAGCGACCACGCGCCCCTTGAGAACGAGACAACGTGCGACAATCCGCTCGACGGGACGCGCATCGCGCCGCAGCAGAGGCGCAACGTCCGCCTCGAGCCGGCGGAAGAGCGTCGCGTCGAGCGCGACGGCGGTCTTCACGGCTTCGGCGAGCCCCGCGCGGTACGTGCGCGCCGGGAGCGTGCGCAACACGCGCACGTCGGCCCATAGCGAGACCGGTTGGTGGAACGCTCCGACGAGGTTCTTGCCCCCGGGGAGATCGACGCCCGTTTTGCCGCCGAGCGCCGCATCCACCATCGAGAGCAGGCTCGTGGGGACCGCTACGAACGGAATGCCGCGATGCCACGTCGCGGCTAGGAATCCGGCGAGATCTCCAGTCACACCGCCGCCGAACGCCACGACCACCGTGTCCCTGCCGGCTCCCAACGCCAACAGCCGGTCCTCGAGCCGCGCCTTGGTCTCGCGCGTCTTGAAGCGTTCGCCGGGAGGAAAGGTGACGAGCGTTGCGGCGGCGCCGCGAGCTTCGAGAAGGCGCACGAATCGGCGGCCGTGAAGGCGCGCGACCCGCGCGTCCGACACGACGACCTTGAGAGAGTCGGGGAATCTGCGCGCGATGTCCGCCGCCGCGAGCTCGAGCGCGCCGCGGGCCACGACGATCGAGGTCGACCACGCGCACGCGCCGCGCGCTCCGACGCGAAAGCGAACAGGCCGCGCCCTTCGTTCGGCTGGGATCAGTTCGGTGGCGTGTCCGAGCTCGAGCCGAGGCGCTCGAGTTCGGCGAGATAATCCTCGACGAGGCGGCGCTGGGTCGCGTCGTCGAGGTTCTTGCCCATGAGCTTGCCTGCCGCGCGGATCGCCAGATCCGCGGCCTCACCCTTGAGTCCCGCCCGCGCCTGACGGAGCCCGGCGTCGATTTGCGTCTCCGCCTGCTTCATCAACTGCTCGCGCTGCTTGCGGGCTTCGTCGAGGATCTCGGTCTTGAGCCGCTCGGCGTCGCGGCGTCCCGCCTCGACCGCATCGGCCCGCTCCTTGCGGGCCAGCGTGATGAGCGCGCGGTGCTCCTCGAGAAGCCGCAGCGCCTCCTCCCGTTCTCGCCGCGCGTTCTCGAGGTCACCCTTGATCCCCTCCTCGCGGGCGTTCATCGCGCCGAGGATCGGACCCCACGCGAACTTCGAGAGGAGAAACAGGAGGAGCAGGAACGTGATGAGCGTCCAGAAAATCAACCCGATGTGCGGCGTGATGAGCGCGCTCCCGCCACCCCCGGCCTCGGCGCCCTCGGACGCGAGGACGGGCGCGGCCACGGCCAGCATGGAGAGCGAGCACGCCGCGAGCTTTCCGGTCATGCGACCTCCGACTACTTGCTGTAGAGGAGGAAGCAGATGACCAGCGCGAAGAGCGCCGCGCCTTCGATGAGACCTGCCGCGACCAGCATCGCCGTCTGGATCGTGCCGGCCGCCTGCGGCTG
>JAYUCM010000037.1:0-2511 GCA_043740355.1 Acidobacteriota bacterium
GTCTCCGATCTCGTCGAGGAAGATCGTCCCGCCGCCGGCCGCCTCGAACTTCCCCTTGCGGTCCTCGGTCGCGCCCGTGAACGATCCTCTGCGGTGGCCGAACAGCTCCGACTCCACGAGCGACTCCGGGATGGCGGCGCCGTTGACGACGACGAAAGGGCCTGCGCGACGAGGCGAGCCCTCGTGGATCGCGCGCGCGGCGAGCTCCTTGCCCGTCCCGCTCTCCCCGAACAGCAACACGGTCGCGTCGGAGTCCGCCGCGAGACGCAGGTCGTCAAGAAACGCCCGCAGCGACGACGACGACCCGACGATCGCACCAAGATCGGCCCTGCCGGCGACGAGCGCCCGGAGACGCCGGTTCTCGTCACGCAGCCCGGCGTACGCGAGCGCCTTCGCGACCGACACCAGCATGCGTTCCCGTGTGAAGGGTTTCTCGACGAAGTCGAAGGCGCCCGACTGCATGGCGCGCACAGCGGTCGCCACGTCGCCGTGCGCCGTGATGACGATCGGCACGACGTCGGGGGCGGTCGCTCGCACGCGGTCCACGAGCTCGAGTCCGTCCATGCCGAGCATCATCACGTCGGTGATCAGGAGGTCTACGCTGCCCGCGCGAACGGCCTCGACGGCCTCGGCGCCGGAGGCGGCGCCAGCCACGCGGTAACCCTCCTGCTCGAGCTGGTATACGACGACGCGCCGCAAGCTCGGATCGTCGTCTACGACCAGGATCGACGCGGGTTTCGCCGTCACGCGGCCCCCCCCGCGGGGGCGGCCGGCAACACGAGCCGGAAGGCCGCGCCGCCGCCGGGCGCATTCACGGCGTCGAGGCGGCCGCCGTGCGACTGGGCGATACGGCGGCAGACGTGGAGCCCGAGGCCGGTCCCGGCTGCCTTTGTCGTGAAGAACGGCTCGAAAAGACGCTCGACCGGAACGTCGGGAAGCCCGACGCCGTGGTCGCGCACCTCGACGACGGCACGGCCCGCCTCGACTTGGGTCGCGATCTCGACGGTTCCGCCTTCAGGCATCGCTTGCACGGCGTTGAGCAGGAGGTTCACGAGAACCTGATGGATCTGGCCCGAGTCTGCGCGAACCCCGGAGAGTTCTTCGGCGAGCCGCGCGTCCCAGACAATCGAGGCGCCCACCGCGCTCTTCCCGACGAGGTCGAGCGCGGCGCGAACGGCGGCGTTCAGGTCGACCGGCCGCAGCTCGGGCGCCAGCGGGCGCGCGTAGTCGAGATATTTTCCGACGATCGCGTTCAAGCGCGCGATCTCGCGGCGAAGGATATCGAGGAACTCCCTTCGCGGGTGACCTTCGGGATAGTCGCGTTCGAGGATTTCCGCAGCGCCGCCGATCGCGCCGAGCGGATTGCGGATCTCATGGGCCATGCCTGCGGTCAACGTGCCGAGCGCTGCGAGCCGGTCAGCGCGCCGCACGCCATCCACCGTGGCCTTGAGATCGGTCAGCGCCCGGTCGCGTTCGGTGGCGATCGCCTCGGCTTCGAGCCTCAGGCGGCGCTCCCGATCGGACAGCGCGCCGGCCACAAAGGCGACGACGCCGAACATCCCCAACTCGATGATCTGATTCGCCTGGTAGGCCTGGCTGCGCTTCCAATGGAGAAGGATGTGAGGCGCATAGCAGGCCGCGCAGACGGCGGCCACGGCGAGCCCGCCCGCGAGGCCGTACCACGCACACGCAAGAAGGACGGGAATGTAGTAGAGGCGCTGATAGATGTTGTGCAGCAGGAAGTGGTCCGGGTTCGTCAGGTAGTGACCGAGCGAGATCGCGACGATCAGACCGGCCAGCACGGCCCACCTCGCCTTGTGCGGTTGGGAATCCAAGGCGGCGGAAGGCCTGGCTGGCGCGTCGGTCGTCATGGCGCCCCCGATTGTAGGCTGTCAGATGGGTTGCGCGAATCGTCGACTAGTGTTCGTATCGTCTCTCTCAATTCCTGAAGGAGGAACTCCGATGAGAATGCGCATGTTGTTCGCGACGGTTGCGGCGGCGGCCCTGGCGTTTTCCGGCGCGTTGGCCGCCGGAGAGAAGGCCATGGCTAAAACCATGGCGAAGACCGAGGAAAAGACCAGCGCGGTCAAGGGCGAGGTCCTCGACCTCTCCTGCTACATGGGGCACGGCGGGCAGGGCGAGGGGCATGCCGGATGCGCGGCAAAGTGCCTGAAGGGCGGCCAGCCGATGGGGCTACTCGGCACCGACGGCACCGTCTACGTGCTCTTCGCCGATCACGGCGACGCTTCCGCGTTCGAGAAGACCAAGGAGTTGGCCGGAAAAAGGGTCGAGGTCTCCGGGGAGGTCGCGACGAAGGGCGCGCTCAAGGGGATCACGGTCCACGGAGTGAAGGCGCTGTAAGCCCTCACTCCTCCCCGTCCTTCGATAGACGGCACGGATGCCGTCGACTCGGGAATTGAGCCGACGCGGGAGAGACGGGCATTCTTGCGAATCTCGATGTGCGGTGTAGTATCTGGGGATGCTCTCAGCGCGAAAGGTAGTCCGAACCTC
>JAYUCM010000038.1:0-2509 GCA_043740355.1 Acidobacteriota bacterium
CTTGTACGCGCGCCAGATCGCCGTCGCGTTGCACCCGGTGGCGTTGGTCGAAAGGTAGAACACGTTCCCGTACCCGCCCGTGGCCAGAACGACCGCGTCGGCGAGGTGCGACGTGATCGCCCCGGTGACCATGTCCCGTACGACGATGCCGCGCGCGCGGCCGTCGACGACGATGACGTCCTGCATCTCGTGGCGGGAGTGCATCGCGACCTTGCCGAGGCCGATCTGACGCTCGAGCGCCTGGTAGGCCCCGAGAAGGAGCTGCTGCCCCGTCTGCCCGCGCGCGTAGAAGGTCCGCGACACCTGCGCGCCGCCGAACGAGCGGTTCGCGAGCACGCCCGCGTACTCGCGCGCGAACGGCACGCCCTGCGCGACGCACTGGTCGATGATGTTGACCGACAGCTCCGACAGCCGGTAGACGTTGGCCTCGCGCGCCCTGAAATCGCCGCCCTTGACCGTGTCGTAGAACAGGCGCCACACCGAATCGCCGTCGTTTTGATAGTTCTTCGCGGCGTTGATCCCGCCCTGGGCCGCGATCGAGTGCGCGCGGCGCGGCGAATCCTGATAGCAGAACGCCTTCACGTTGTAGCCGAGCTCCGCCATCGACGCCGCCGCGGCACCGCCGGCTAGGCCGGTGCCCACGACGATCACGGTGTACTTCCGCTTGTTCGCGGGGTTGACCAGCTTCATTTCGAACTGGTGCCTGGTCCACTTCGTCTCGACCGGGCCGTCGGGGATGTTCGAACGTAGCTCCATGGCGTCGGTCCTACTTCAAAACGCCGGCGAGAACCGCCAGAGGAACGGAGATGAACCCCAGCACGATGATCACGGTGAACACCGTCGCAGCCCGGTTACGCACACCGTCCCAGCGCGGGTGCGACGCCCCGAGCGTTTGCAGCATGCTCCACGCGCCGTGGCGCAGGTGCAGCCCCAGCGCCAACATCGCGATCACGTAGAACAGGGACACCGGCCAGACCGAGAAGCCCACGATGACGTTCCGGTAGACGTCCCCGTCCACGAAGACCGGGTGGACAATGCCGACGGTGAAGTGGAGCACGTGATAGACGATGAACGAGGCGAGGATCGGCCCGCTCCAGCGCATCGTGCGCGACGCGTACGTCGATGCGTCGGGCGTGACCACCTTGTAGGGGACGGGACGCGCCTTCCAGTTCGTCCTCGTCAAGGACCACGCCGCACCGATGTGCGCGAGCACGGCCACGACCAGCACCGCGCGCACGACCCAGATCCCCCCGCCGTGCAGCATCTCGCGGAGGAACCGTCCGTAATGATTGATCGCTTCGTGGTCGGGAAGGAACATCTGCAGGTTTCCGAGCATGTGGGCGAAGACGAAGCCGCAAAGGACGATCCCCGTCACGGCCATCACGACCTTGCGTCCGATGGTGGAAGCAACGAACGCGACGGGGCGAGTCATGGATACCGATTCCGCCATCGCTCGACAGGATAGCGCGGCCGCGTCAGGGCGCGGAGGCCTTCCGCTTGGCTTCGAACTCGTCCCCGGGAAACCACGCGGGAGGAGGGCCGCCGTGAGTCACGTCCCAACCGATGCGATAGGCGAGCACGTCGTCCTCGACCATTCCGGAGAGATCCCAATCCGGGGTGACGACGTCGCTCGGCTGGTGGTAGCGCGTCTTCCGATACTCGGCTTCCTTCTCTTTCCCCCACCCTGCCGGGCGTCCGACGTAGGTCTGTCCCGACTTGAAGTAGAGGGCGGGCACGCCGGCGCGCGCGAAGTTGAGCTGATCGGAGCGGTAGTAGTACCCCTTGTCGGGCTCGGGCTCGTCCACCACGGTTCGGCGCTGGCTCTGGGCGGCGGACACGAGGCGGATCTCGAGGTCCGACTTACCCTTGCCGATGATCGCGACGTCGGAGGCGCGCCCGAAGATGTTTCCGCCGTCGATGTTGAGGTTCGCGACGATCTTTGCGAGCGGGATGGTCGGATGGGCCGCGTAGTATGCGGAGCCCAA
The DNA here is from genome assembly GCA_043740355.1 of Acidobacteriota bacterium. Classification (GTDB taxonomy): domain Bacteria; phylum Acidobacteriota; class Polarisedimenticolia; order Polarisedimenticolales; family DASRJG01; genus DASRJG01. The sequence continues at coordinate 1,986 of JAYUCM010000038.1, forward strand.
GAGCCCCTGTTCCTCGCCGCCGACGAACAACGCGACGACGCTGCGATTCCGGCGCGGCGCCGTGACCGCGAACGCCTCGGCGATCGCCAAGACCTGCGCGCACCCGGACGCGTTGTCGAGCGCGCCGTTGTAGATCCGGTCTCCCTTCGCGTCGGGCGCGCCGACGCCCAGATGGTCGTGGTGGGCGGTGTAGATCATCGCCTCGTCACGCAGCACCGGATCGGCCCCGCGCAAGACGCCGATCACGTTGGCGGTTTCCGTGTTCTTGAGCTTCACGTCGAACGAAAGCGTGGTCGTGATCCCGAGCGGGACCGGCTTGAACGCGCGCTCCCTGGCGGCGGCGACGAGGTCGTCGAGGTTTTTTCCGGCCATCCGGACCAGCTTGCGCGCGGCGTCCTCGGTCATCCAACTGCGAAGCCGGACGCGACGCTCGTCGCGGCTCGGCAGCTCGAACGACGTCCCCGACCAGGACGTCTGCACACATTCCAGCCGTATCCCGCGGAAGGCTCGGTGTGGACGATGAT
>JAYUCM010000039.1:0-2508 GCA_043740355.1 Acidobacteriota bacterium
CTCGCCGGACCTACCGCGCGGGGCGTTTGTTTCCGCGCGGAGGTGATTCGCGGGCAGGTGCACGACGGCAACGCCTGGGGCTTAGGCGGCGTCGCGGGACACGCCGGATTGTTCGGTACCGCGGCGGACGTCGCCGCGGTTTCGCTCGCGATCCTCGATCCGCGTCGCTTGGGGCTGAGCCCGGGCGCCCTCGATCCGATGCTCCGCCCGGTCGAGGAGGGAGACGGGATCCGCACGGTCGGTTTCCTTCGCGCTAGGGACTCCGAGTCGGTGCGCGGCATCCTGCCGGACGCCGCCGTCGGGCACTTGGGCTTCACGGGGACCTCGGTGTGGATCGACGAGGCACGGCCGCGGGTCTACGTGCTGCTGACGAACCGCGTCCATCCGACGGTCCCCAGCGTGCCGTTCACCGCGACGCGGCGCACGTTTCACGCCATCGCCTCGGCCCTCTGAAGAGCGCCGCTCCGCACGTCCCCCTACAATGGCCGGGCCCATGGAATCCCCCCGCACGACTTTCGCGCTCGGCCCGCTCGAGGTTTCTTTCCGTCGCCGCGAGGACAACGTGCGCCTGGGAGTCCTGGCCTCGCTCGCCGTGCACGTGTTGGTCGTCTCACTTCTGATCGTCGCCGTGCCGCGGAGGAAAGCTGTCGTCGAAGCCGAAATGGCCTCCGCGGCGAAGCCGTCGATTCCGATCACGTTCGTCGATCCGCTTCCGATGCAGCCGAAGGCGCGCCAAGACGAAATCGTCTCGCACAGGCCCCCGCCCTCCACGCGGCCCAAGCCCCTGCGCATGTCTCCCGTTCCCGAGTCGATCGCGGCCGCAACGAGCACGCCGAAGGAGTCGCCTCCGAAGAGCGCAGGCCGCCGAAACACCAGGCCTGCGGGCGGCGAGCAGGGGGGGCCGAAGACCGTTCCCGCGCCGGGAGTCCCCCCGCAGGCAAGCCAAGGACAGGAGCGCCAGCCTGCGAACGACGTCGCGTCCAACGTCGATGAGCCGAAAGACATCCTCGGCCGGCTGCGGGAGTTCCGGAAGGCCGTCGAGGCGCCGCAGCCGTCGACTCCGCCCGCTCAGGAAGGGGGAGGCCACGGAAGCGGCGGCATCACGATGCCCGCGCTCCCGTCGACGGGATTCGGCGTCGGCAACCTCGAATTCGAGGGGCGCGATTATGATTGGGAGAACTACGGTCGCCAGATCCACGGGATCATCTGGCGAGCCTGGCACAACCGACTGCTCGTGACGTCCAGCGTCTTCGAGCGGTGGGCGGCCGAGAATCGGAGCTGGATGCTGGATCACAGGAACGGCGTTCGTTTCACGATCCTCAGAACCGGCCAGGTCGTCGACGTGGCGATCGAGACGCCGTCGGGGTGCTACCCGCTCGACGATTCGGCCGTCGACGCGCTCAAGGAGGTCGTGCTGCCGCCGCTGCCTGCGGACTTCCAGCGCGACACCGAGACCGTGCACGCGCGTTTCATCGCCGAAGGCGAGATCAGGACCATGAAGGCGTTCCTTCAACAGATGAAGAATGCCGGGTTCTTCTAGCGGCGGTCTTTCCGCGCCCAGGCGGGTCGCTCGTCCCCGCGTTGACGCCCCTGGAGTCGCCGACTACGATGCGGCGACCGTGCGAGGTCCTGCCATGCGAAACGAGCTGATCCACGACTGGAACATCGACGAAGGGACTCCCGTCATCCCCGCCGAGGTCATGCTCGACGACGAGACGCTGCGCGACGGCCTGCAGTCGCCGTCCGCGATCGATCCCCCGATCGGGAAAAAGCGCGAGCTTCTGCACCTCATGAACAGCCTGGGCATCGACACCGCCGACGTCGGCCTCCCCGGAGCGGGGCCCCGCGCGGAGTCGGACGTCGAGGCGCTTTGCCGGGAGATCGCGTCGTCGAAGCTCGCGATCGAAGCCAACTGCGCCGCCCGCACCATCGTGAAGGACATCGACCCGATCCTTCGCGTCACGCAGAAGACCGGGGTGCCGATCGAGACGTGCCTGTTCATCGGATCGTCGCCGATCCGACAGTACGCCGAAGGGTGGGACGAGGAGTTTCTCGTCCGCCAGTCGACCGAGGCGATCACGCATGCCGTGAAGAACGGACTCCGCGTCATGTTCGTCACGGAAGACACCACGCGCGCCTTGCCATCGACCGTGTCCCGCCTGTACTCCGAGGCGGTGCGCGCCGGCGCTTCGCGTGTCTGCGTCGCGGATACCACAGGCCACGCGACGCCCGAAGGGACGCGGCGTGTCGTGAGGTTCGTGCGCGGCGTGCTTGACGCGGTGGGCGGATCGCACATCGGCATCGACTGGCACGGCCATCGCGACCGGGGCTTGGGGCTCGTGAACGGATTGGCCGCGTTCGAGGCGGGCGCGTCGCGCGTGCATGGCACGGCGCTCGGGATCGGCGAGCGCTGCGGCAACGCGGAGATCGATCTCCTCCTCGTGAACCTCAAGCTGCTGGGCTGGATCGACCGCGACCTCACGGCGCTCGGCAGGTATTGTCAGGTGG